>JADJLJ010000001.1:1500000-1800000 GCA_016710165.1 Chitinophagaceae bacterium
CATATTCTGCAACGGCTTCCACCAGGTGCTGCCTCCACTCATCCACGTCAGCCTTCATATCCTCGGGAATTGGTACTTCTTTATAGGTCATCCCCTGTGTCGTATCATCCCAGATGATCCCTTTCATGGTGATCAGGTCAACCACTCCTTTAAAATTATCTTCTGCTCCGATCGGCAATTGCAACGGAACGGCCTTGGCACCCAGCATTTCTTTAACCTGCTTTACTACATTCAGGAAGTCTGCACCGCTGCGGTCCATTTTGTTTACAAAACCGATACGTGGCACTTTGTAACGGTTGGCCTGGCGCCAAACGGTTTCCGATTGCGGTTCTACCCCGGACACGGCGCAGAACAAAGCCAGTAAACCATCCAGTACACGTAAAGAACGCTCCACTTCCACGGTAAAATCCACGTGGCCGGGCGTATCAATGATGTTGAATTTGAATTGTTTTGTTTCCGGTATTTTCGCACCCTGAACCGTTGGAAAGTTCCAAAAGCAGGTAGTAGCAGCCGAAGTGATAGTGATCCCCCTTTCCTGCTCCTGTGCCATCCAGTCCATGGTAGCGGCACCTTCGTGTACCTCACCTATTTTATGATTTACACCGGTGTAATATAAAATACGTTCAGTAGTCGTTGTTTTACCGGCATCAATATGAGCGGCAATTCCAAAGTTTCGTTGATAACGTAAATCTGCCATTTTGTTTTATTTAGTATTTATGATTTTTAAGTGAAATTTTATGTGATTGACCTTTGTTCCTTGTTCCTTCCCGTTGTCCCGATCGCTGGCAGTACTTATTTGTACTTCTGGATCCACGCTGAGCATTTCTTCCCCGTAGCTGAACAGGTCCTTGCGGCTGTCCGGGGGTCCGATATGATGATTTATGCTCTCATTAAATGCTAAATAGTTCAGTGCCTTCCAAACAAATACTGAAGCTTTTAGCGGCGCAAATGTACGTTCATTTTTTTGAATATCAAAGGCCCAACCATTAAAAAAGCCATCTGCCGGTTGGCGGATGGCTTTACTATTTAAAAGCAGTTAAAACTTAGATACGGAAGTGTGCAAAAGCCTTGTTGGCCTCTGCCATACGGTGGGTATCCTCTTTCTTTTTATAAGCAGCTCCCTCACCCTTGCTTGCAGCTACGATCTCGTTGGCTAATTTGTCTGCCATACTGCGTCCGTTACGTTCCCGGCTGTATTTGATCATCCATTTGATACTCAGGGATACTTTCCTGTCGGCACGAACCTCGGAAGGTATCTGGAAGGTTGCACCACCAATACGGCGGCTGCGAACCTCAACGCCCGGCGTAATATTCGACAGGGCTTTTTTCCAAACCTCATAACCATCATCACCGGTCTGCTTGGCAACTTTATCCAATGCATCGTAAAAAATAATATAGGCGCCGCTTTTTTTACCGGCCCACATCAGGTTATTCACAAAACGGGTAACCAGTTTGTCGTTGAACTTCGGATCTGGCGCTAATGGTATCTTTTTGGGTTGTGTCTTCCTCATTGTTATTTATTTTGCCCCTCCGCCCCTAAAGGGGAACTGATTGCGGAGAAGATTATGTTTTACTTTTTAGCTTTTTCTTTTTTGGTTCCGTACTTACTGCGGCTTTGTTTGCGGTCTTTTACGCCGGCGGTATCAAGGCTGCCACGCACAATATGATAACGTACACCCGGAAGGTCTTTTACCCTGCCACCACGTATCAGCACAATGGAGTGTTCCTGCAGGTTGTGCCCTTCACCCGGTATATAGGCGATCACCTCGATCTTGTTTGTCAGGCGGACCTTGGCCACTTTACGCAAAGCCGAATTTGGCTTTTTAGGAGTGGTTGTGTACACCCTTGTACAAACACCACGGCGCTGCGGACAGCTGTCCAGGGCCCTGGACTTGCTTTTTGCTTTAATAACTTCTCTTCCTTTTCTTACTAATTGTTGTATTGTAGGCATTCTGTACCTTTTATTTTTAGGACGGCAAAGGTAGGGTTTATGATTTGATTTTTGAAAATTAAAGTCAAAAAAAGTCAATTTTTATTCACATTAAACAAAGAAAACCGCCCCTGGGGAGCGGTTTAAGCATATTTCCTTTTCAGTAAGATCAGATTTTGAACATCCAGCCGTGGTTATCAGCCATTTGACCATAACGGATGGCATTCAGCTGGCGCTTTAGTTCGGGGGCCGTTTTCCATTTTTCCACATCAAAGGTCATGGTATAATCCTTATAGCGCAGTTCCTTTATCGGGGATATCGTGGCCGCCGTTCCCGTGCCAAACACCTCGTACAGGATCCCAGCCCTGTGGGCATCAATGATATCATCAATACTCAGGCGCCCTTCTTCCACGTCAAAACCCATTTCCTTAAGCAAGGTAACCGCACTGTCCCTGGTAACTCCCGCCAGGATGGTCCCTGATTCCAATCCCGGCGTTATCGCCTTATTGCCAATGATGAAGAACACATTCATGGTTCCGCATTCCTGCACATATTTGTGCTCCATTGCATCCATCCACAATACCTGGTCGTAGCCTTTCAGTTTGGCCTGTGCAGTGGCATACATGGCAGCACCATAATTACCGGCAGCTTTTGCAAAACCAACGCCACCCGGTACAGCCCTTACATATTGCTCTTCTACATAAATACGCATAGGTGCACTGTAATACGGACCCGTAGGACTTAGAATGATCAAAAATTTATACTTATCGCTGGGCCTTACGCCGATCATTTCATCCGAACTGAACATGAAAGGGCGTATATAAAGCGAATGATCCGCCTGCTGGGGTATCCAGTTCTTGTCCAGTTCCACCAGCATACGCATGCCCTCCATAAAGATCTCTTCCGGAACCTGTGGCATCTGCATTCTTTCGGCAGATGCGTTGAACCTTTTATAATTGTCCAGGGGACGAAAAATGGAAACGTCCCCACTTTCATTTTTGTATGCCTTTATCCCTTCAAAAATCGCCTGGCCGTAGTGAAGCGCTGCCAGGGATGGTTCCAGTAACAGGGGCTGGTATGGTTTGATCTCTGCATTTTTCCATTCGCCATCCTCATAATCCACTTCCAGCATATGATCGGTGAAGTATTTACCAAAGGGAATATTAACGAGATTTATATCTTTTAACTTGCTCCGTTCAACTTTCGTGATATTAATATTTTCAGCTGCAATCATAATCGTTAATTTTACAGCAAAGAAACGAAAAAAACAAGATTTAACGGCGTTTTAATGAGTTTAGATAATATTCAACTTACTCCATTTGTACTTGAAAATCTGTTCAGCAAATCATTGTATGATCTGAAGCCGGCTAACCAGGATAAGGACAATACCGGACCCGGTAGTATTTTGTTTTTAGGCGACAATCAAAAAAGGATCGCCGTTCTTGTCAGTTCCCCGGAAACCATTTACTTACCCGAAGAAGAACTGAATTTCCTGCTGGGAATATTATCTGCCTGCAAACTGAGTATGGCGGATATTGCACTTATCAATATTTCAAAAAGTCCCCTGCAGTCTTATGCTGAAATTGCAGGACAGCTAAAGGCTGAAAAGGTATTCCTGTTTGGCGTTGAACCGGAGGCGTTGGGCATGCCGCTGCAGTTCCCACACTACCAGTTACAGCATTTCAATAACCAGGTTTACCTTTCTTCAGTGGCTTTGGCCCAACTGCAGGCAGATAAAAAAGAAAAGCTGAATCTCTGGAACAGCTTAAAAAAGGTTTTTTCAACAGAATAACGGCAACCAGATGGAGCATATCATATTTGCAACCAATAACCAGAATAAGGTAAATGAGGTAAGGGCTGTACTTGGAAAAAAATTCAATATCATAACCCTGGAAGAAGCAGGCATTGATATTGACATTCCGGAACCGCATGCTACGCTGGAAGAAAATGCTTCCGAAAAATCGAAAACGATATACAAGCTAACCGGCAAGAATTGTTTTAGTGAAGATACCGGGCTGGAGGTAGTGGCGCTGAACGGGGCACCCGGGGTAAAAAGTGCCCGGTATGCCGGCGAAGGCAGGAGTTTTGATGCCAATATCGAAAAGCTGCTGGATAACCTGAAACACCCAGGCAATAAAGCTGCCCGTTTCAGAACCATCATCTCGCTGATCACAGATGGTAAAGAGTATTTTTTTGAAGGGATCTGCACCGGGAAGATCATTTCAGAAAAAAGGGGGACCAATGGCTTTGGTTACGATCCTGTATTTGTTCCTGACGGCAGTGACCGGACCTTTGCAGAAATGGACCTGGAAGAAAAAAATAAGTTCAGTCACCGGAAAAAAGCGATGGAAAAACTGATCGTTTTTTTAAACAAGTAAAAGCCTTTTTAAAAAATATGGCAAGAATAAAAATTGAAGTGCCTGAAAAGATCATTGCATCCTTTTATATCCCGGTACGGATCACGGACATCAATTACGGCAACCACCTGGGCAATGATGCTTTTGTCAGCATCATCCATGAAGCAAGGGTACAATGGCTGCATCAATACGGTTACACGGAATTACGTATCGAAGAAACCGGCCTGATCATGAGCGACCTGGCCGTGGAATTCAAAAACGAATCATTTTATGGAGATGTGGTGGAAGTGAAAATAGGGGCAGGAGAAATATCCCGTGCCGGTTTTGAATTATACTATCAATTGTATGCCAAACGGGACCATGATAACGTACTGCTGGCGAAAGCAAGAACCGGCATGATCTGCTATGATTATGCCGCAAAAAAAGTGGCTGCCATTCCCGAACAATTAAAAAACATACTGATCTGACGGATCAGTCCTCGTTCCATAGCTTCCAGCTTTCCTCTGCCTGTATGACCAGCATTTCAAAGCCGTTTTTTATTGTTGCGCCCTGCTCCGCCCCCTTTTGCAGGAATAAAGTTGTAGCGGGATTATAAACCAGGTCATACAAGAGATGTTTTGAATGCAAAAATTGATATGGAATATCCGGGCAGCTATTGGTACGGGGGAAAGTGCCTAACGGGGTTGTATTGATGACCAGGCTGTGTTCGGTGATGATCTTTTCATCCAGGTCTGCATACGTTAGTGTTGACCCGTTATGTAAGTTCCTGCTTACAACCTGGTAACCGATGTTCAATCTTTGTAATACAAATTTCACCGCTTCCGCAGCGCCGCCATTACCCAGGATCAATGCATGCTTATGTTGCTCTTTAAGCAGTGGCAAAATAGAATTTTCAAAACCGGCAATATCCGTATTATACCCCAAGGCTTTCCCACCTTTGATTTTAATGCAATTACAAGCCTTTAAACCCGGCGGGATCCCCGTTGCAGTATGGAGATATTGAAATACGGATTGCTTATGTGGTATCGTAACATTCAGTCCTACCAGGTCCGGGTTATTTCTCAGCAGGTGAGGAAATTCAGTGATGGAGTGAATTGGAAAAGTCTTGTAGACACAATCAGTAATACCCTCTTTAATGAACTTTTCGGTAAAGTAATGCCCGGAAAAGGAGTGCGTTAACGGGAAACCGATGATGCCATACGTTCTCATTACCCGGCATCTTTGTTCAGATATAAATGGAATGTATCGCCCCGTAACCCGATACGCATTGCTTCCAGGGGGATCACTTCATTGGGGGGTATGTTGCCCAGGTTCACATTACAGCCGATCAGTTCCAGAAAATACAGTTGCTGGGCTTTTTGCGGAGCTTCCCAGATTATTTTTTCCTCCGGGATCTGTGTAAGGATTTCCTGCACCAGGCCTTCCCTCACCTCACCCGTACCACGGTAAATACCCACATTGCCAGCTTCTCTTGCTTCTGCAATTACATAGGTTGATCCGGCTTCCAGTTCGGCCCGCATCAGTTCGATCCATTTGTAGGGCGGAATAATATGAGCGGCATCTTTACTGCCCACTTCGCTTAAAACCACTCCCAGTTTAGCCAGTTTTTCAATGTAACCGCATTTTTCAGCATGCGGTATATTGATGGACCCGTCACTTACTTCCATGTAACTTACCCCGAACTCTTTACATACGCTGATGTAATCCTCAAACTGGTTCCTGATAAGAAATGCTTCAAACAGGGTGCCGCCAAAGTAGATGGGCATATCAAAAGACCGGTATACTTCCAGTTTTTCTTTCAGGTTGGGCGTAACATACGAGGTTCCAAATCCGAGCTTTACCACATCCACATGTGGATGGGTTACACTCATAAAATTCCTCACTTCTTCTACACTGAGTCCTTTATCCATCACCATGGTAATACCGTGGTTACGTGGTTTCTTATTCCGCTCGGGAATCTGAGTAAGTTTAAAATTCATGATCCGTTGTTTAGGAACTGCAAAGATAAGCCCGGAAAGGCATATTTGGCAAAAGGAGTAAGCAGGTAAACGTACCTAAATGGATTTTCGTTTTTTATACCGGGCAATGATATCCACCACCTGCTGTACCTGCAGTAAGGATGGATTGATCTCAATGAGTTTCTTAACCAGCCTGGGATTCCTGTCCATACCGGATTCCAGCTGCAACAACGCTTCTTTGGATTTACCCAACATGAACAGGAAGACGGTTTTATAAAACAGGAATATGGGTTTCCCATCCGTTTGTTCATAAGCGAACCCTGCATATTCCAGTGCTTCTTCATACATTTCGGCCTTGTATAAACATTTTAGAAGTTCAACCCATCCATTTATGTTTTTAGGCCGGGTTCTCACAACATTGCCAAAACAGGTGATGGCATCTTCCAGTCTGTTCAACTGCATATAACATTGTCCCATAGCTAGGTTATACTCCGGTTGCATGCGATGGGTACGTAAAGCCGTCTCAATGTTTTTGATGGCACTCTCCCAATGTCCCTCATTCATGTACGTGCAGGCAATTTTATAATTCAACTGGCTGTCGTCGCTGTTTAAATGACTTGCCTTTCTGTAATTAAAACGGGCCTGGGCGTAATCACCCATTTTATCATAGCAGTGGCCGATGGCTTCGTAAATAACATCTTCCGGCCTTGCCAGCTCCAAAACTTTTTCCAGCACTTCAACCGCCTCTTTATACCTGCGCAGGCGTATATAAGCATCCCCCATATTACGAAGGGCGTAATCAAATTTTTCATCAATGGCTACTGCATACTGGTAAGCATCAATGGCTTTTTCATACAGCTTTAGTCCCTGGTACGCTGCCGCCAGGTTAAACCAGGCAAGTTCATTAAAGGGAGATTCCTCAATTATTTTCTGATGCAGCCTGATGCCTTCTTCATTCCGGCCGGTAAAATCTGTCCAAAAGCAAATTTTGTATAAAGCCTCTTCATTAGTTGGTTCCTGCTCCAGGATCATCCTGAGACAATCAAAAACCTTATCAAAATTCTCATAGTCATCATACACGTCGGCCAGTTCAAACAGCAGGTCAACCTTCTCCTCTCCTTCAAAATCCTCAATGGCCGCCTCCAGGACAGATGCAGCTTTTTGCTGAAGGTCAAGAGCCAGGTACGCATCCGTCTTTAAAATATACAGATTGGCATCCTTGCTGTCCATTGTTTCTGCCTGGTCAAGGATAAATAAAGCCTCTTTATAACGTTTTAACGCTATCAACAGATCGGCTTTTTTCAATAACAATAAGGAGGAATAGGGATATTGCTGTATGCCGTATTCAGCTGCCTCCAGGGCCTGTGGCAACTGCTCTTTTTCATCAAAATAATCAATAATACGTTCAAAGGATTCTTCTTCAAGGAAAGAGTTGGTTTTGCCGGTTTTGAGGTTGTCAAATTGCTGGAGAAGAGCCTTTATTTCATCACGGTTTTGGCGATAAGGATATTTACTCATGATTTATAGGTTGTTGTAAATTAGGAACTTTTGAAGAAAATGGCAAGTTTTAGTAACCTTTTTTACACATAAACGTTAAAAGAATGTCAAAAGAATTGATGAACGGTATGGTTTTAGAGAGTATTTTTCTATATATTTGTCTTAACAAAGTCAGAGCCAATGATTAAAAATGCCAAAATGATACTAGGAATTGTTATACTCAGCGGTATAACATTCAGTGCTTTGGCCGACAGGGGGATAGGAAAGAAGAGCAAAGCAAATGTTTCCCTGAATATAGCTTCATCCGGAAATCTTAGAAATTCCGTTTCACTTAATTTAAAATCAGGCTTAAAATATACCGGAAGTTTATTGGCTAACCAGCAAAAGGATGGCAAGGCAATGTTAAGCAATACGTTACTTACCTATAAGAAAGGGAATACCATTTATATCATACCACACAAACAGGTAATTGCCGTTCCGGAAATGAGCCAGGGTTATACCGGCATGAAACTGATCATAAAGCCACACTAGTAATTATTTCCTGGTTTTACCTTACCGTGCTTTTTATTTACCTTTTTTCAACTGTTGATTTTCCTCGTAGGTCATTATTCTGTATCCCGAGGTTGGGAAGTCAAATTGTGAGACCAGAACAGGTTCGTAGGCTATTTTAGATAATGTATACCTGAATTTTGTCTTGCCGGATTCTATTTCATATTGAACCGGCAAACCCGGCAGATTGGTGAAGGTTGCATCATAATCCCGGTTGGCAGGTAATATATCGGGTGTATAATAAATCATGAACGTTTTTCCATCGGCGGTATTTGCAACTGCCTTCCTGGTATTATATCCCCCGATTGTTTTGGTCTCGCCGGTAAGTTCAAATTTAACACTGCTGTTCATTTTATTTTTAGACCTCCAGTTCTCCTTGCTCAGTGTGATCATCAGCTTTTGCCCGCTGAATTCCTTAAGGATAACGGCACTCTCTGATTTAGAGTTAAAAATGGTTATTTCCTTACCCAATGCACTTACCATGTCAGTACGGCTGTTGTTCCCCTTTAAGTAAACGGTATTGGTGGCTGTATTCAGGATCCCCCACCTTGCTGCACATTACCGGATTGAATGGCAACATCGTATACCAGTGTACCCTCTGATATCATCTTTTGGGAAAATGATACCCTGGTACAGGTAACTAAAAAAACCAGCAGCACGAATGGCTTCAAATTATTCATCGTTTCCTTATTTTATTAAAGATAATAAAATCCCGTGCCAAACAGGCATACAAAAAACCTGCATACCCGGTGAGAACATGCAGGTCAACAAATTTTAACTAAGTATTCTATCTTTTACCATTTTTCTTCCTGGTCTCCTGCAGTTTCTTATTACTTTCCTGCATCGCCATTAACCGTTCCTGGAATTTGTTTTGCTTGACAGGCCGTTTGCGGTTCACTTCGATCTGTGCAAGGATCTTTTCGTGGTTGATTATGTACTTCTGGATCACGATCTGCAAAATAAGTGTGATGGTGTTTGAAACGGTATAATACCAGGTCAAAGCCGCCGGCAGGTTATTAAATACACCCAGCAGCAATACAGGAAATATGTACGGCATGTATTTCATTACAGGATTTGTATTATCCTGCATACTGCTCATGCTGTAGATCGATATTACCAGGCTAGTCAGTGTGGCAGTTATGGTAAATAAACTTACATGATCGCCATAAAAAGGTATTGAAAACGGAAGGGTTGCCACAGAATCGTACGCTGCCAGGTCTTTAGCCCATAGAAAGTTCTGGCCCCTTAACGAGATATTGGACTGGAAGAAATAATACAGCGACATAAATATCGGTATCTGCAGCAAGGCAGGCAAACAGCCACCTAAAGGACTCACCCCGGCAGATTTCCACAATTTCATTTGCTCCATACCAAAGGCCTGCTGGTCCAATTTACCGGATCTGTCTGTGAATTTTGCTTTCAGGAGATCGATCTCGGGCTTTAAGGCCTTCATCTTGGCCCCGCTCAGATAGCTCTTATACAAAATGGGTGATGTGATCAACCGTATAACCAGCGTCAGGATCAGGATCACGATACCCATGCTGGCAATATTGTTCCTGAGAAAATCGAAGATCGGTAATAAAAAATGACGGTTAATGTATTTCACAAAAGCAAACACGCCGCTTCCGTAAGGCACAATATCCTGCATCTGATTGTTGTTTTTACCAAGCACATTGTAATCGCTGGGGCCATAATACAACTGCAACGGGATCTCCGCTTTTGAACCACTGGCCAGGGCAAGCCTGCAACTGGCCGATGTTTGCGACACGATCTTTAATGAATCCGCCGGCAGGGTCCATTTAACGATGGCACTCTGCATTTTGTTTTTCGCAATGAATGCCGATACAAAGAACTGTTGCTTGACCGCCAGCCAGTCAACCGTGTTCTCAAACTTTTTATCATCCCCCGATCCCAGGTATTCAAAATCATAACTGCCGTTTTTAAGGTAACAGATATGGGTTTGTTCCCGCTCATATTTCAAATCATTTTCAGCCTGTGCCGCTTCGGTCTGCCACAGGAAATTAATGCTGTTCTGTGAGAATAATTTATCAGCCCCGTTAACCGATATATTCAGATCCAGCATGTAGCTGTTTTGCGGCAGCGTGTAACGGTGTATGATCTCCTTCCCGGCCGAATCTCTCAAAACAAATGAAATGCTTTGTGACCTATCTGCTGCGGTGGTCTTTCCGCTGCTCACGAACGGAACGTTGGCTGTTTCCGTCGTTTGGTTCACTCCCGTGTTGATCGTGTAAGAGATCTTGTTGTATGAACCTTTGCCCAGAACGACCGGTTTACCATCATATTTCCTGAACTCCTTCAATGCAACATCTGCAGGTTGCCCCCCCTTATTGGTGAACACAATTCTCAGTACATCATTTTCCAGTGTATCAAAACGCTCCTTCCCGGTTGAGTCTGTGATAAAGACCGCCGGTAATTGCTCTTTCTTTTTGATTGCCGAATCTGACCTCAGGGAATCCAGCTTTACCAATGCCATATCTGGTTTCGGCTTTGAAGCAGTTATTGAATCTTCTATCCTTTTCTTTTCCTTAAGATAAGTCTGGTTGCTCTGGCTGTTAATTATAAACATTGCTATCAATAAAGCACCAATCAACACAAAACCAATTATCGTATTTCTGTCCATTCCCATGTTTTCCTGTTTTAGGTTGGCAAAGGTAATTAAAGTTTCATGGCTATGCCGTACCAGCCAAAAAAAGCCCCTCCATAACGGAAGGGCTGTGTTTCAGTCAGTTTAGCTGATGAATTATTTCTTTTCAGCTGCGGGCGCAGCAGCCGGAGCTGCAGTTGCTTCTGCTTTCGGAGCGGTTGCTTCCTCCTGCTTCAATTGCCTTGTCATGGTAACAGAAGCGATAGGAATACGGGGAGAGTTCAGTATTTCCATATTATCTGTCATTACATCCTCCACCCTTATATTTTCATTCAGTTCCAGCTTATCAATATTCACTTCAATGCTTTCCTTAAGGTATTTAGGGAATGCCTTTACCTTTAATGTCTTCATTTTAGTAACCAATTTACCTCCGGCCTTAACGCCGGCAGGTGCTCCAACAAATTTAAGCGGCAGGGTAGCGATCACTTTTTTATCGTCAACCAGTTCTAAAAAGTCAACATGCAGTAACGCATCACTTACCTTATGAAACTGCAGGTCTTTTAAAATGCAGCGATAGGATTTGCCTTCCACGGTTACTTCTGCCACCATAAATTCCGGTGTGTACACGATGTCTTTAAAAGCAGTTGCCGGAGCATAGAAATTAATTTCCTGTGAACCACCATAAATTACACCTGGCACCATTTTCTGAGAGCGAAGTTGGCGGGTGGCTTTTTTTCCGCTTTCGGTCCTCAGTTGTCCTTCGATCGTAATTGATTTCATTTTTTGTAGAATTTTTTATGAGGCGCAAAGGTAGCGAAAATGCAACAACAGGCAATGGACGATCAGCAATAAAAGTGGATTAAATATCTAAAGGGCATTTTTGCCCTTTGTTGATTGCTTATTTCTTATTTGCCATCCTGCTACGCATAAATAGACTGTTAATGCTCTTATTTTCAAAGGCATTACGTATTGTAACAGCAAATAATTCATCCGTTGAGATCACTTTTATCTTACTGCATTCGCCCCGGAGTGGAATGGTATCACAAACCACCAGTTCATCCAGCACACTACTCTCAATATTCTTGTAAGCGTTGCCACTCAGTACCGGGTGTGTACACATGGCCCGTACACTCCTGGCTCCATTCTCTATCATCAATGCAGCGCTTTTGGCCAGCGTTCCTCCTGTGTCGCATATATCATCGATCAAAACCACATCTCTTCCTGTAACGTCTCCTATTACTACCATGCTTGCAATTTCATTGGCTCTTTTCCGGTGTTTATCACAGATCACCATTTCACATTCGAAGTAGGTTGCAATTTCCCGGATACGGTTGGCGCTGCCAACATCGGGTGCCGCAAAAGTGAGGTTTGGCAACTTCAGGCTCTCAATGTAGGGTATGAAAATAGCAGATGAGTCCAGGTGATCCACGGGTATGTCGAAATATCCCTGGATCTGTGGAGCATGCAGGTCCATTGTAATTACCCTGTCTGCACCGGCAGCTGTAAGCATATTGGCCACCAGTTTTGATCCAATGGCCACCCGGGGCCTGTCTTTCCTGTCCTGCCTTGCCAATCCGTAATAAGGAATAACAGCAATTACTTTATAGGCAGAAGCCCTTTTCGCTGCATCGATCATTAACAGCAACTCCATCAGGTTATCAGAGGGCGCATACGTACTTTGAATAAGAAAAACAAAACGGCCACGTATGCTTTCCTTGAACTCAACATAGATTTCGCCATCACTGAACCGCTGAATATTTACTTTCCCGAGTGGTTCCCCGAATTTTTTGCGATTTTTTCGGCTAAATACTGCGATCCTGTGCCGGAAAAGATCTTTGCATTTGATTCCATATTTATTAAATTGATTGCAGGTAAGTGAGATTATGCTGCGAAAGTATCATTTATTTGGATGATTTAATTTCGAAATAATGGAAAATGTCAACAAGCCTTCCACATCCATAAAAAACTGGGCTGCCGATGACCGGCCCAGGGAAAAATTACTCAGCAAAGGCCCTGCTGCCCTGAGTAATTCTGAATTGATCGCCATCCTGATCAATAATGGCAGTAAAACAAAAAGCGCTGTTGAACTGGCCAAAGAAATTCTTACCCTGGGGCACAACAACCTGAATGAACTGGGAAAGCTTTCTCTGAAAGACCTTAAGCGGGTAAAAGGGATCGGGGAGGCGAAATCAATAACCATCGCAGCTGCCCTTGAACTGGGGCGCAGGAGGCAGGCTACGGCCAGCCTTGAAAAACCGGTGGTAAGGTCAAGCAAAGAAATTGCCGGGTATCTGAAAGCACTTATCAAGGACTACCACTACGAAGTATTTGCTGTCATTTTTCTGAACAGGGCCAACAAGATCAATCATTTTGAGGTCATTAGCCGGGGAGGCATCACCGGAACCGTAGCCGACCCCCGGGTAATCCTGAAGAAAGCCCTTGAGGAAGATGCAACATCCATCGTACTTTGTCATAATCATCCTTCCGGCAATTTACAGCCAAGCCTGGCAGATGAGGAACTTACAAAGAAAATCAAAGAAGCCGCCTCCTATATGGATATTAAGGTGATCGATCACATTATTGTGAGTGAAGATGGGTATTACAGTTTTGCTGACGAAGGAATTCTTTAGGAGTCAGGAGCAGTTGGTCAGGAGTCAGGAAATGGCATGTTAAAAGGTTAATGGCTTAAAACTATAGAGTTATGGGATTTTAGGTAGTGTCCTATTTTGAATATTTTGTTACCTGTCATGCTGAGGAACGAAGCATCTCAGGTTAAACAAACGATCCTGATCAGGAGATCCTTCGTTCCTCAGGATGACAATCATTCAAAATAGGACACTACCGGATTTTATAAGGATTTGTTGGCATTTAAAAAAGGCTATGAATTGGCCATGGAAATTTTTATCATCTCTAAAAAAATCTCTCCCGAAGAAAAACATTCCTTAACTGATCAAATAAGAAGATCATCAAGATCTGTTTGTACAAATTTAGTGGAAGCATATAGAAGGAGACGCTATATTAAATACTTCACCAGTAAATTAAACGACTGTGAAACAGAGAATACGGAAACACAGGTGTGGCTTGATTTTTCACATGATTGCAAATACATAACATCAGAAGAATACAATTATCTATCAGCAATAAATGATGAAATTGGAAAATTGATCTGGTATATGATTAATAATCCAGA
Organism: Chitinophagaceae bacterium; assembly: GCA_016710165.1. Lineage (NCBI taxonomy): Bacteria > Pseudomonadati > Bacteroidota > Chitinophagia > Chitinophagales > Chitinophagaceae > Chitinophagaceae bacterium. The sequence goes on from JADJLJ010000001.1 coordinate 1,514,087, forward strand.
TAAATTCCGTTGAACTCCCGACTCAATACTCCCGACTTAATGACTATGCCTGTGCCGCCGGCCCGCCGAAATTAAACGGGATCTCCACCGCCTCCATATCCTGTATGTTCCCGTTGGCAGCCTCAAATTTCTTTACATTATCGATCATTGCTTTCATAAACCGTTTGGCATGAAAGGGGGTAAGGATGATACGGCTTTTTACCTTGCTTTTGGGCGTACCGGGCATTACGTTCACAAAATCGATCACAAACTCTGCATGACTGTGGGTTATGATGGCCAGGTTGGCATATACCCCTTCTGATACTTCTTCCGAGATCTCAATATTGATCTGGCCGGGTTGCTCTGGTTGGTTGCTCATTTGCTTTTTTTACAAAGGTAAAAACAAAGAGCCTCATATAGAGGCTCTTTGCAAATAAGAAGTTATTTCCTTCTAAATTATCTTGGACCCTGGTACATCCAGGTTTCGTCAAAATAAGCACGTGGACCTACAGGCACAGCAGAAGGATGCACCAACCAATGTTTGATCTTGATATCCTTATTGCCCTGAACAGCATTGATACCGGAAGGGTCTAAAACAGCCCTACGGGTATTGCTTGCTGCGTACAATGGCGGGCCAGTACCAGCAGCAGGGTTACCTCCAGCCGTAGCGGGCTGTGTAGGATCACCATAATAATTCCACAGGTCCGAAATTGCATTTGTAGCAGGGTTGAATGTTATGATCAGGCCATAAGAGCCATAATATGTTCCTGCACCAGCATTATCAAATATGTAACCGGGGATACCACCATTCAGGTCATCGTTACGTACCACACACCTTGAAGCGCCGATGGTAATAAGAGAATATTGCTGGTCACCAATGTATGTGAACGCAGGGTTAGTAATGTCGAGGAATGTTCCGGTCATTATGTAAACACCATCCCAGTCGTTCTTGGCACCGATCTCAACCACCACTGATTTTTGAGTGGAAATCTTTCCGCCTGCATCAGCAGTCATGATCGTAAACCCTAATCCGTATAAAGAACTTGGGTTGAATAAGGTTGCATTCGGAATGGTTATGTATATCTCTTTAGAGAACTCACCTGGTTTGAAAGTGAAGGTTAATGTACCGCCCTGGCCACCAGTCTTAACTCCATCCATCACCAAAGAGTACCAGGCAGTTGGCATTTGAATATAGGCAGGGTTTGCAGCCCTTACAGCAGCTGTATCGTCCTTTACCGTAACGATCATGGTCTTATTAAGTTCAGACTCATTTGGTATATCACGGCGCAATTCAACTGCCAGAATTGTATTTGGAGTCGGAACGAAATCCACTGGCTTTTTCGAAACTGAAGCAGGCGTTCCGCCATTGATGATCTTTACCAGGGTTTGCCCGGCATCACCCATGGGAGTGGATAATTTTGTTTTTTTACAGGCACTGAAAGCTAAAGCTCCTATGGCGAGGATCGCTATATGCCTTGATAATTTTAAATATTTCATATTGAGTGATTTTGTGTGTTGTTTACAAAATTTATGTAATAAACCATCCCGCCAAAACGGGATGGTTTAATAAAAATCATTAAGGCTTATCCCACCATACACGGCCATCCTGTGTATCTCCCCCGGTGATCCTTGCGGCGGCGGCTTTTGTTTGTGCATTGTTAAGACTGTAGTCGTTAACACCATAAACATAACGGCGTACGATCTGCTTTCCTGCATTGGTGGCAAAACGGGTTCCTTTTAAGTTTGGTACACCTGTTCTCCTCCACTCTGCCCAGCCTTCATTACCATTAGGATAAGCGGCAACCCAGCGCTGTAAAGCGATCCTGGCCAGTTTAGATGTTGTAGCTGCGTCCTGTACATTATTATCAGCAGCCCTGAACTGGTCATAAGGTGCAGTGCCAGCCCCGATATTACCCGGAACGCCACCACCTGTATTATAGTTGGCCGGGCCGGAAAGATAACCACCAGGCATAGCAACACCCCATTGGTCAAAAGAAGCAGCTATAGCGGCATTGTAATCAGCTTCAGCAGCTGCAGTACCCCCAGGGATCCAACCTCTTTCATAACCTTCTGCCCTTGTTAAAAGAACGGTAGCAGCAGGTATAATAAATGTAGGAGAATTGTCGGCTCTTTTGCTGGCTGCCAATACCCTTGACTGCCCGTTACCTACACTGTTTGAGAAAGATACAGCCAGGTCCCTGGTCAAACCATAAGGGAAAGTAACGGCGTTTGTTCCATAAACAGACTGGCGGGTATCGCCTAATCCATTTAACACATCACCCAGGGTTTTGCTCTCTGCATAGTCATCACGTGCCTCATAAGTAGCAAACCATGGATTTTTAAATGCCCCACCCGGGAAATTTAAAGTAAAATTATCTGCATTGGAAGTGATAAGACCACCAGGTGCATTGGCTGCTTCAGCAAATGCAACGGCTGCTTTTCCGCCGGCTGCAGGATATACCTTGGTAAGGCGCATAGCCATCATCAGGCGCATACTGTTAGCCACTTTTTTCCACTTGTCGGTATTGCCATTATAAATGATGTCGCCTTTGATAGGAGCACCAATGTCAAACCCGGCAGCAGCTTCCTTCAGTTCTTTCATCATATCAAAATAGATGTCTTCCTGCAGGTCGTATTTAGGAGTAAAGTTTCCGGCACCTTTCAGCGCTTCGCTGTAAGGAACATCTCCCCAACGGTCGGTATTATACCAATGAATAAATGCCTTCAGGATCCTTGCAATACCGATCTGGTTGTTATTAGAACCATAAGCAGCAGCAGTTCCGGGATTAGCGATATTGAAATCAATGATCGTCTGGCAATCCTGTAAAGGACCAGAATAGTTGCCACCCATTTCCAACTGAGGCAATGAATACAGAGATACGTCGGTGTATTGGTTCTCTGAAACATATTGTGCATAGGTTGTTGTACGTGTACTTGTACCAAAACCACCCAATTGCGAAAGCACGTTTGTGAGCAATGCGGAAGGGATCGGGTTTGTGATACCGTTGGGATTCTGGTTGATATCCCCAAACTCGCTGATTTTAGCACAGCCCGTTCCCACAACCGCCAGGGCGAAGAGGGAAACTGAAGCTAATGTTTTAAATGATTTATTTTTCATTTTATAGAAGTTTTAAGGTGATTAAAATTAGAAACCAAGTTTTAAGTTAACACCGAATGACCTGGTTCCGGGCAGCTGGCCATCCTCACCATAAGGGTTGCTGATCTCAGATGGATCGAAGCCCCTGGTTTTGGAATAGATCAGCCATGGGTTACGTGATACCACGGAGAAAACAGCTGTTTTAACATATCTGCCAACTCCCAGTTTATCAACCGGTACTTTGTAACCAATACTTAATTCCCTTAACTTAACAAAAGTCAAATCATAAACACTGTTCTCAGAAATGCTGTTAGACCTGAACTGCTGGAAATAAGTCTGAGCAGGTACATAATAATCAACAGGCTTTCCGGTAGCGTCTACACCAAATACGTGAACACCACCACCATCAGCAACCGGGTCACGAACAGGGATACCCTTATCGTTCAATTCGGCTGTACGGGCTGTCAGGCCTGAGAAAGTACCCCAGAAATCAGACAGGGAGAAGAATTTACCACCGTAAGAGTAGTCAATATTAACATTGATGGTGAAATGCTTGAACAGGTTAATGGTATTCTGAACACCACCAGTGTATTGCGGCAACACAGAACCAAATTTGGTGTCGGCTTCACGAATGAACAAACCAGTTGAAGTTAACTGGGGAGTTCCGTTTATCTTTTTGATACCACCACCAAACATCTGGCCCCATGGCTGTCCTACTTCATTCACTGCATAAGCAGAAGAAGTTCCGGAGAATGCACCGGTAGATATTGCCAGCCTGTTGATGCCAGGATAGATACTTACCACCTGGTTCTTGGTTATATATCCCCATGCACCGGTAATTTCCCACTCAAGATTTTTTGAAACGATCGGCTTAACAAATGCGGTAACATCCCAGCCTTTTTTAGCAACCTCACCGGCATTAACTGAAACTGAACCAAAGCCAGTTTGCTGAGCCACCCCTACGTTAACAGGGAAATTTTTGTTTGTCCTGTCCCAGTAAGTTACGTTGAAACCTACACGGTTCTTCAGGAAACGCATTTCAATACCCAATTCTTTTTCTACGTTGGTAGCTCCCTGCAATGCCGGGTCAACCAGGTTATTAGGCACTGTGGTCAGGAAGTTTCCAATCCACTGGTTAACACCAATTGTATAAGTAGAGTTTAACTGGTAAATTCCCAAAGTATTAAGACTTTGACCGATCGAACCCCTGATCTTACCATAGCTTATGAATGGTATGAAATTCTTGGTCAGGTCACTGAATACAAATGAAAGACCACCGGATTTAGAATCAATGTATCCTCCGGCAGGCTCAGTTGAAGTATAGTCCCTGCGGTAAGAACCTTCAATGAAGAGGTAGTTACGGAACCCGATATCAGCCCGGATGAACAAGCCCCTGCGGGTGAATTTCTGGCGGGTATTTCCGTAGTTGATCGGTGATCTTGAGTTGCTCAATGCATATAAACCAGGAGCATTCAGACCGTCCATCGTATTTGCATTTATACCCCTGAAATTTGTTTTCAAGACATCAAAACCGGCATTGGCATTGATCTGGAAACTCTTGATCTTTTTAGAATAAGAGATCAAACCTTCATAGTTCTGACGGTCACTGAAGGTGTTGGTAGTTCCATAAGCGGCCCTGGCATTACCCTGGTAAGGGTTAAAAGACATCTGGTTTGCACTTGATTCAAGTTCACTCCTGTAAATTGTCTCACTATTAGTGGTCAATTGCTGCTTACGATAAGTAGCTTTCACTTTCAGGTCATTGGTGAGCTTGTATGTTAATGACACATCACCAAAAAGCCTGTCTCTCCTCTGGTCATTCTGGATATAATCAAAATACTGGTAGAAGTTGTACCAATAGTTACCACCGTAGAATTTAACAGGTGCAGCAGCGCTGTAACCGTCGGGGTTTCCGTGGTTCCAGCTTGACAGGATACCCTCAGGGCTCTTCAAACCTCTTAATTCTTTCATCTTGCCCATATCTATATTACGATGGAACCATGAACCGAATGAGCCGGTGGTCTGGTTAGAATAACCATCATCGCTCTCTGTATTCCTGTTCTCTGCAATGTAATTGAAGTTTACACCAACAGTCCAGCGTGAACTTAATTCTGCAGTCATATTTGCATTTAAAGTATGACGCTTCAGGTATTCAGTTGGGGTAATACCTTTAATATCCAGGTTAGTGTAAGAAACCCTGAAACTAAGATTATCCATAGCCTTAGAGAAACTTACGTTATTTGTTTTGGTAACACCTGTTTCCCAGAAATCACGAATGTTTGTAGGTTGAGGTGTAAGTTTAGCTGTTTTGAAAGCATATTCACTTCCGGCATACCATGCATACCATGGAATATATTCCTGTCCGGCGATACGTGGACCCCAGCTGGCGTCATCCGTATAATCATGATAGTATTTGCCATCAAGTGCTTTCCAGCCTTCTGGCTGACCAGCTTTGTACTTGTATTGGAGAAAGTCGCCAGAAGCACCACCAGCATATGAATTCTGATAGTCTGGTACAATGTATACTTTATCAAATTGTACGCCTGTGTTAACTTCCAGGCCTATTCCTTTAGCACCTTTTTTAGCTTTTTTCAGTGTTATTACAACTGCACCGTTAGATCCGTCAGGACCAAACAGGGCTGCAGCAGCCGGGCCTTGTAATATTGAGTAATCCTCAACATCGTCCGGGTTGATGTCTGCGCCGCTTGGCATGATCGTACCATCTACAACGTATAAGGCACCTCCACCTACACCAAGACCGTTTTCACCACGAAGACGAACGGTAGTTTCAGCACCCAATTTAGCTGCAGACTGGCTGCGCACCTGGGCACCGGCCACTTTACCGGCCAACGCGTTGTTAACGTTTGTCTGGCGGATGGTGTTCACCTGGTCGCCACTTAAGTTCTGAACGTTAGATGAAGTACTTCTTGCTGTACGCCTGATACCGAAGGCACTTGTTACAACCACTTCTTTCAATTCTGAAGTAGCGCCTTTTTCCAAAACGGTGTTTAATACGTTTTGGGTTCCAACAGGAACTTCGGCATCTTTATAACTGGCTCCGGAAATAACCAGAATTGCACCCGGGTTAACTCGGATAGAGTAAGCTCCGTTTGCATCAGCAGAAAGACCAGATTGAGTTCCTTTTATCTTAATTGTTGCAAAAGAAACCGGGTTACCGTCTATATCAGTAACCTTACCGGTCACCACCCGGCTTTGGGCAAATGCCAATACTCCACAGAGCATGAGCATTGTAAACAGTGTTAAAAATCTTCTCATGTGCATTTAGATTGAGTTTAATGATGTGTAAAAATAAGGATAATTTCTTAACGTCAAAATAATGTTAAATTAATTTCCTTTCTATTTCTATCTCTTTATTGGACAGCCTACGGTGCCAAATAGCTGCATTAATCGTGAAAATTGTTAAAATTTATACAAGAGCTGCAGTTTCAGTTCGCTTTTCAGGTTGCCCTTGATTTCATCAAGACCGCTCCCAATAAGACTTTTATCACTAAAAACTGTTTGTGCCCACCGGGCCCAGGCAGACAGCCTTTTCCCGAAATCATAATTAATATTTATATAATACCTGTAGCCTTTATCATAAAAAACAGGGATGGAATAACTATATAACACATCGTTTTCATAGGCATAGAGCCGGCTGTTGTAACCACCTGTTTCAAAATACAGCAGCCTGAGCGTTCCGGAGTATGGTTTTAAGGCCGGTTTATACAGAAAATCGAAGAAGATCAGTACTCCCTGTTCGGCCGCCGGACCATCCCGGTCAAACCATACTACTTCAGTCCTGTTCCGCAGGGTTACTGCACGGCTGACCCGGTAACTGATCTGTGTTCGCCAGTTCTGCCTGGCCTGCTGCAGTACAGGAGAAAGGGGAAGGTTACCAGGATTTTCGTTTACCGGCTTTGATTCTGCATGGTAACGGGTATAGATCTCCAGATGCCTGTGGGGCCTGTACGTGACCTGTAGCAGGTAATCTGAACCAATTGAAGGTGCATCTACCCGGTATTTAAGCCGGGAAATTCATAAAGGTCAGCATAAGCATCTACCTGCCATGAATTACCCGGCCTGAGGGTAAGGCCGGCATAAAAGCCATTTTCATTCACTGGCTGCGTGCTTTCTGTAAATGCGGCTGTATAAAGCGATTGATACGACCTTGAGATGTTGCGGTATAATAAGCTCAGGTCTGCCACAGAAGACACCGAGATGATCAGGCCATTCACAAATGCTTTGCTAAAAGAAGAGCTGAAGGCTGCTTCCCCGAAAAAGTGAAAATTCTTAAACGTATAACTGTAATCAAGACTGTAATTGCCAAAACTGCTGCCTGAAAGGGAATATCTGTTATACGGTTCGCCAGACCGGATAAGCGGCAACCTGAATTTATAGTGAATGCCGTTTACGCCGATATGAATTCTTTTATACCGGTAAGAAAAATTACCTCCCCATGCAAACTGGCGCTGGATCCCCTTATCACCGGATTCACTTTTTGTGCGGTGATAACCGGATGTTTGCAACGATGATATATGATCAAACCGGTTCAGGGAAGTATCAGCAACAAAATTTGCATCCAGTTTCCGGTAAGAAATAAACGCTGTTAGCTGCCATTTACTCCTGGCAAGTGTTATGCCGGCGCCCCGGTGAAAATTGATCTCCCCGGCCGAACTGTATGGCCGTAAGACCTCTGATTCCCGCTTGATACGGATCACCTCCGTACTTTTTTTAAAAGCAAGGCTTTGCCATTGTGTCAACCCCTGTCCCAGGTTTACGACTGTTCGCCGGCATCTTTCTCTGCAACGATCCCGTACTGCAGTAAATCCTTACAGGCGTATTTATACCTGAGCAATATCTTTTGCGGTGAGCCGGGATAAAAATTTGTTGCAGAAGATGAGTCAGCCAGATAACCTGCTGACCTTTCCAGCACCTGCGATGCCCTGATCAAAATACCATGTTCGCCTTTTTTCAACCGGCTGCTGAATGCATTCAGCATTTCAAACTCCGAACCAACGGTTACGTATGGCCTGAGTTTCTGAATGGTTTGCAGGTCCCAGCCAGGTATGGCCTGCAGTTCGTGAACATCAATGAATCTGCCAACTAGGTTCCTGTACAGGATAAAATGCTGAACCTGGATAGGGGTAAGTATCCCCAGTTCTTTCAGCGCAGGTTCATCGGCCAGGTTCAGGTTAACAGGGTTCTTTAAAAACTGCTGCAGTTGCTGCAGGTAAGAATCATCTTCGGTTTCAACGTCTTCATTATTTGCTGTACTGTTTTCCAGTTGCTGCTCCGTGGTTGTTTCCTGCACCTGTGCACGGATATGCACAAACAGAAAAAGAAAGATGATCATGAAAAAGGTTTTTCTCATTCTTCCTTTTTGTTGAAATGGACGATCAGTAAAATGCCCGGGGAAAGACCCAGTTGCGGATGATAGCCGGAAGAAATATCCAGGCGGAAATTTTTCCATCCCACCCCGGCACCTGCATAAGCCGAGGTGGCCGCACTTGTAAAACCCGCCCTTGCAAAAAACTTTTTTGCAAAATGGTATTGCAGCCCTGCAATAACCGTAACGGGTTTATCTTCTTCCTTACTGATCTCAGCAGCAATAAAAAAATCATCCGAAGCATCATAGCCCAGCCCTGCTTTAAAAGCCGAAGCCAGTTTTTCTTCCTTATCCTTACCTAAGTTTCCACCAACAGGATTATACACATGAATGCCGGCATTCAGCTTACCTGTCAAATGCAGCATCGCCCCGATCTCAAAATTCAGGGCCGAAGCATTGCCATAAGCCGGAACCCGGTAACCATAATAATTGAATTGAACGCCCAGGTCAACCAAATTTCCCAATTGCCGGGCATAAGCCAGCCCGATCTTGTTTTCATTGAAATTCCTAAAACCTGCATACCTAAGTTGTACCCCAAAATTCCCAAGCCGGGTTGGGTATGCTGCAGCAAGCGTATAAGCGCTTGTTTCTTTAAGCATGAACCTTCGTTCAGCAAACACACCTGCGCCAGGCTGTTTTTCCTGTGCAAGAGCGGCCTGGTTTGCGGTGAATGACAGGGCATCGGTTTGTTGCCGGCTGTAAGCCGACAAGTTTATATAGGGCTGTGCAATTGAATACCGGAGCGATTGAGCAATTACCGGCAAAAGACCAGGTACACAGAAGAGGAATGATAAAGCGATCTTCATATTTATTGAAGCAGGGTAACGTGCCCGGCAAAATAAAATACATCTCCTCCAACCGGCAGGGGAAAATCAACCAATAGTTGTGTATTTTTGCCCCATGCAAATTTTAGATGGCAGGATCGTTTCCCAATCCGTTAAAGACAGGGTGAAAGAAAAAGTAATTCTCTTTAAAAAGGCGGGTAAAAAACGCCGCACCTGGCAGCTGTTTTAGTAGGCACCAACGGCGCCAGCGAAACCTATGTGGCCAGCAAAGTAAAGAATTGCGAAGAAGTCGGGTTTAAAAGCAGCCTCATCCGTTTTGATGAGAACATCTCAGAATCAGCGTTGATCGCATCGATCGAAGAACTGAACAATGATGATGACGTGGATGGTATTTTAGTGCAGCTTCCCCTGCCCAAACAGATCAACGAAGAAAAAATCATCAACATCATTCACCCCGGTAAGGATGTGGATGGGTTTCACCCCATGAGCGTGGGTAAAATGGTACAGGGATCACCCACATTCATTCCTGCAACCCCTTACGGGATCCTGCTGATGTTGGAACATTATAAAATTGAAACCAGCGGTAAACATGCGGTGGTGATCGGCCGCAGCAATATTGTTGGCAGGCCCATCAGCATCCTGTTAAGCCGGAATACGTATCCGGGCAACTGCACCGTAACCGTTTGTCACAGCCGTACCGCCAACCTGAAAGAGATCTGTTTACAGGCAGACATCATTGTGGCCGCACTGGGTATTCCGGAATTCTTAAAAGCAGATATGGTGAAAGAGAATGCCGTGGTGATCGATGTGGGCATCACCCGTGTACCGGATGCAACAAAAAGATCGGGCTTTGCCATCAAAGGTGATGTTGATTTTGCCAATGTATCTCCCAAATGCAGTTACATCACCCCGGTACCCGGCGGCGTGGGTTTAATGACCATTGCCGCATTGCTGATGAATACATTTACCGCGTGTGAAAACAAATATCAATAAGGGTATAACATTTTTATCCCCCGCAATCAAATGACCCGATCAGAAAAATCCGGCACTGTTCCTCTTCCCGTAATGGAACACTTCTATACGTTGCAGGGAGAGGGGTATCACCAGGGCAAAGCCGCTTATTTCATCCGCCTCGGCGGCTGTGATGTGGGCTGCGTCTGGTGCGATGTGAAAGAAAGCTGGGATGCGGAGAAGCATCCTTTATTGAAGATTGAAGATCTGCTGTTTAATATTGAACAGACGCGGGCAAAGCTGGTTGTGGTTACAGGCGGAGAACCATTGATGCATAATTTAGATGTACTTACTGCTGCATTACAGGCAAAAGGCTTTGAAACAAATATTGAAACATCCGGCGCCCATCCATTGAGTGGTAGCTGGAACTGGATCTGCTTATCGCCCAAGAAATTCAAAGCACCCTTGCCTGAAATTTTGCCGCTGGCAAACGAATTAAAAGTGGTGGTGTTCAACAAATCTGATCTTGAATGGGCCGAACAATATGCGGCATTGGTATCGCCGGGTTGCAGGCTGTACCTGCAGCCGGAATGGGATAAAGCATCCGTTGTAACCCCCCTGGTCATTGATTACATCAAGCAGCACCCGCAATGGGAACTGTCGCTTCAGATACACAAGTACATCCATGTACCTTGAAGGAAATGTTATAATTCATGCACAAAGAATAAAACGGCATTGTTTTCGTTTTACCTTCACTCACCGAATTCATACAGATGCAAAACAAGAAGTCTTATATCTTCCGCATAATTTTTTCATTCTTCATTTTTAATTTTTCATTCTTAACAGCCACCGCCCAATGGTACGACCCCGACAAAGTGAATCAAAAGGCCGGAGAACTTTATGGCAGGGCCTATGAAGAAGCCACCGAAAGAAAATACACCGACGCCCTGAAACACCTCAACGAAGCGCTGGCCATTGAACCAAAGTTTGTGGACGTATTCTTATCCCGGGCAGGTATCTATGCCGACATGAAGAATTATGCAGCCTCTGTTGCCGATTTTGAGACCGCCCTGCAAATGGACCCGGTCTATTCAAAAACCTATTTACTCCCCTACTCCATTTCGCTGGCGGGCATTGGGAAATTTCAGCCCGCACTGGATGCAGTGAATGAATTCTTATCCAATCCAACCCTCAACCCGCAAAGTATAAAAGCGGGCAATTACCGCAGATCTACCTATGTCTTTGCGGTGGAATATGAAAAAAAACACCCGGTAAAGGATTATGTTTTTGCCCCGCAGAATTCAGGCGACAGCATCAACTCACCTGCATTGGAATATTTTCCTTCCCTTACCATTGACGGAAGCAAAATGATCTTTACACGACGGGTGAATAATGATGAAGATTTTTATGAAAGTAATTTCATCAATGGAAAATGGAGCAATGCAAAACCATTGGAAGGAAAAGTAAATACCACGCTGAATGAAGCTGCGCTGAATATTTCGCAGGATGGACAACTGCTTGTTTTTACAGGATGTAATTATCCCGAAGGCGAAGGAAGCTGTGATCTTTATTTTTCGGTACGCACAAACAAGGGCTGGAGTGAGCCACAGAACCTGGGACCAGTGGTGAACACTGATCTCTGGGAATCTTCTCCTTCTTTATCGCCCGATAAAAGAGACCTGTACTTTTCCAGCAGCCGTGCCGGTGGTTTTGGCGGAACGGATATCTGGGTAACACATCGCCTGGCATCAGGCAAATGGAGTGTTCCAGAAAATTTAGGAGAGGCCGTAAATACAAGTGGCAATGAAGGTTGTCCCTTTATGCATGCCGATAATCAGACACTTTACTTCAACAGCAATGGCCACACCGGTTACGGAATGTCTGATTTTTTCTTCAGCAAAAAAATAAACGACAGCAGTTGGATGATGGCCGAAAATTTAGGTTACCCCATCAATACCATCGATGACGAAGGCTCCCTGATCGTGGTGGCAGATGCACGGACAGCTTACTATGCCAGCGACAAGGGCGACAGTAAAGGCGGGATTGACATTTTTTCTTTCCAGTTAAGAGAAGACATCAGGCCCTTAAAAACATTGTGGGTTAAAGGAAAAGTGTTTGATAAAAAAACAAAGGCAGGTCTGCCCTCGGCGGTTGAACTTACCGATGTAAAGACCAGGAACCTGGTCAGCAGGATACAAACCGATGAAGAGGGGAATTACCTGGCAACATTACCGGTTGGAAAAGAGTATGCATTCAACGTGAACCGCAAAGGATATTTATTTTATTCCGATAATTTTTCTGTACTTGAAAATAAAATGGATTCTGTTTTTACCGTTGATATTCCATTGCAACCGATCGAAGCCGGTGCAACCATTGTGCTCCGGAACATCTTCTTTGATACAAAGAAATTTGACCTGAAACCCGAATCAACCGGCGAACTGGATAAACTGGTGATGCTGCTGAACGAGAACCCAAAACTAAAGATCCAGATCGACGGGCATACCGATAATGTGGGCCAGGATAAAGACAACCTGTTGCTATCCAACAACCGGGCAAAGGCCGTGGTTGGTTATTTACTGAACAAAGGAATCAATCCTCAACGATTAAGCTATAAAGGATTTGGAGCCGGTAAGCCTATGGCAGATAATGCTACCGAAAAAGGGAAATCCCTCAACCGCCGGACAGAACTTTCCGTTGTGAGCAACTGATTTTTCTATTATCATTGCTGCTCTTCCCAATGAACCAATGACTAATGTCCAGTGACCTCCTCTACCAGATCGCCCTCACCCTTGTACCCAACATCGGCGATGTGCATGCCAAAGCACTGATCAATATTTATGGCGACGCCCATGCTGTTTTCAAAGCGAAGAAAAAAGAGCTGGAGCATATCGAAGGCATCGGGATCATCCGGGCAAGATCCATAAAGGACTTTGCCGGTCTCCACATCGCGGAAGAAGAAATAAAGTTCATAGAGAAATATAAGATCACACCGCTTTTTATAAGTGATGAAAATTATCCAAAGCGCTTATTGAATTGTTTTGATTGCCCCGTCCTGCTTTATTACCGGGGCAATGCGGATCTGAATACCTCCAGGATCATTTCCATTGTAGGCACCCGGAATAATTCTGCCTACGGCAAAATGGTTTGCGAAAACTTCATTAGGGATCTGAAAGAAGAGAATGTCCTGGTCCTGAGCGGGCTTGCATTCGGCATTGACAGCATTGCACATAAAGCAGCACTGAAAAACGGGTTGCAAACGGTTGCCGTGCTGGCACATGGGCTCGACCGGATCTACCCGGAGCAGAACAGGTCCCTGGCCAAACAACTGGCAGAACAAGGAGGGCTGCTCACCGAATTTATCAGCAATACCAATCCCGACAAGCAGAACTTTCCAAAACGGAACCGCATTGTTGCCGGCATGTGCGATGCCGTGGTTGTTATGGAAAGCGGCAAAAAAGGGGGATCGCTCATCACCGCCGAACTGGGCAATGGCTATAACAAAGACGTGTTTGCCATTCCCGGCAGGGTGAACGACCCGAAAAGCGAAGGATGCAATTACCTCATTAAAAACAATAAGGCTGCACTCATCAATTCGGCAGAAGATTTTTTAGAATTCATGAACTGGTCCACCCGGCTCCGCCCAGGGCCTGCAAAAAAACAACGGGAATTATTCATTGAACTTACACCGGATGAAAAGGTCGTTGTAGAGATCCTGCAACAACAGGATCGGTTGCACATTGATGAGCTTTATTTGAGGAGCGGCCTCAGCAGCAGTGCAATGGCAACGGCTTTATTAATGCTGGAAATGCAGAATGTGGTTACCGCTTTACCGGGGAAGATCTATACCCTGTGCTGATGGGTTTACGGGATCTTATCTTTATTCATCCATGCTACCCATGTTTTGTATGCTTCCCGTTGCCTGCCAAGTTCATCTTTAAGGCCGGTATCCTCCCACAAGCCAAAGAGGTCCTGGTATAATCCCAGTGTTCGTAATGTGTTGTTCCCGGCATCATAATCCTTGTGACAAAACCAGATAAAAAGTTTCGCTTTTTTATCATTGCATAATTTCAGTACCATCTCCAGGTAATTTTTTTGCCATTCTTCATTACCCTGTTTATTCAAACTATAAGATGGGATAACCAGGTTCTCTGCGATATAACCCGTTTCGGCAAAAGCAAGAGGCTTGCCCGGCGAAAGGTTGATAAACTTATCAAAATAACCGGTTGGGAAAAGCGCAGGGTTCGTGTTACCGCCGGCCGATGAACTTACTGTAACATAGGGATAAGCGCTGAGCCCGAGAAGATCAGTATACGCTGTGAGCTGACCGGCATAGTTAAATCCTTCATTGCTTTCATCAACAATAAAGCTGATGAAAAAAGGAATGGAAGCATATTTCACTTTCAGTTGCTGGTAAACCGCTGCAATAAAATTTTTATACTGTACAAATTGGGTCGCGTTCCAGCCGGCAGCATTGCTCTCCACACCAAAGTTCACATAAACGGGCTGAAATTGCCCGATCAGCCAGCTGATATAGTTCATGTAGGCAGTCACCACTTTGTTATCATCAAAAGCAAGTTGCCGCCAGTAATTCTTTATGCTGTCTGAAACCGGAACATTCTGGTAATACTCCGCTTTGATGACCCTTGTCAATGACAATGCCGAAACACTTAAAAATATTTTTTTACCGGCTTCCGTTTTGGTTTTCCTTGTCTGAACATCCTGTTGCAGACCGGCAGGCATGGGCATGTTGTAATATGCTTCCTCGTAGGGAATGCCATCATCAAAATGATGGGAAACGATATCGCAGTGCTCATTAATGAACCGGTAGGCACTGTCCACTTCATTTACCGTAAAATCGGCAGGCCAGGGTGTAACTCCCATATAGAATGCCCTTGTTTCAGGGGTACCTGCGCTTTTCTTACAAGCGGGTGCAAGCAAGAAAATTGTACAGCAGGTAAACAGTAAACGGATCATGGCTATTTACATTGAGGTTATGTAAGTTACAAAACGTATGGCTTACAAAAGCAGTATGCCGGACCTGTTGAATTTTTAATTTTTAATTTTTAATTCCCCGCCCTACCTTTGCCTATGGCAACAATAAATAACTCCCCCACTACAGGCAGATCCAGGAAATTTTACGGCGAAGGCTTAACATTTGACGACGTTTTACTCATGCCTGCCTACTCACAGGTTCTCCCCCGTGATGTGAACATCAGTACACAACTCACCAAAACGATCACGCTGCATGTGCCCATGCTGAGCGCCGCCATGGATACGGTTACCGAAGCAGCCCTGGCCATTGCATTGGCCCGGGAAGGTGGCCTCGGTATCCTGCACAAGAACATGAGCATTGACCAGCAGGCCGACCAGGTACGTAAAGTAAAAAGAAGTGAAAGCGGGTTGATCCTTGACCCGGTTACCCTGCACCCGGATGCAACCATCGGCGAAGCACTGCGGCTGATGAGGGAAAACAAGATTGGCGGTATTCCTATTGTGGACAATGCCCATAAACTCGTGGGCATACTCACCAACCGCGACCTGCGCTTTGAAACCCATTACAAAGACAAAGTGAGTACCGTGATGACCAGGGACAACCTCATCACCGCACCGGAAGGCACCGACCTTAAAAAAGCAGAACTCATTTTCAAAAAGAACAAGATCGAAAAACTACCCGTTGTGGACCGGTCGGGAAAACTGATCGGGCTGGTAACGTTCAGCGATATCTTAAAATTGAAATCACACCCGCATGCTGTGAAGGATGCATTTGGCAGGTTATTGGTTGGTGCCGGCGTTGGCATCACCGGCGATATCATGCAACGGGTGGATGCGTTGCATAAAGTGGGCGTGGATATTGTCTGCCTCGATAGTGCCCACGGCCACACGAAGGGTGTTATCGGCGCTTTGAAGAACATAAAGAAGGCCTATAAAGGTTTACAGGTGATAGCAGGTAATGTAGGCACGGCCGCAGGCGCCAAAGCGCTGGCCGAAGCAGGTGCCGATGCGGTGAAAGTGGGTATTGGTCCCGGTTCGATCTGCACCACCCGGATCGTTGCAGGAACCGGCGTTCCGCAGATAACGGCCGTGATGGAAACGGCTGCAGCATTAAAGAATAAAAAGATCGGCATCATCAGCGACGGAGGCATACGGTACACCGGTGATATGGTAAAGGCATTGGCCGCAGGCGCCAGTTGCGTGATGATGGGTAATGTTTTTGCCGGCACGGAAGAAAGTCCGGGTGAGACCATCATTTACGAAGGAAGAAAATTCAAGCAATACCGCGGCATGGGCTCGCTGGGTGCCATGGCACAGGGCAGCAGTGACCGTTATTTCCAGGATGTGGAAGACGATATCAAAAAATTCGTTCCCGAAGGCATTGAAGGCCGGGTGGCGTTTAAAGGGTATTTACGGGAAGTGGTGCACCAGTTCACCGGCGGGCTACGGGCAGGTATGGGTTACTGCGGCGCAAAAGATATCAGCGAATTACAGAACGCAACCTTTGTAAAGATCACGAACGCCGGCATGAAGGAAAGCCATGCACATGATATCGACATCACGAAGGAAGCGCCGAATTACAGCAGGTAACCCCACCCCTATCCCCTGAAGGGGAACTGATTATGTAGAAGATTGTAGCGAAGATGCCCCTATCACCTTAAGGGGAAAATGGAGAAGATCGTAGCGAAGATGCCCCTATCACCAAAGGATAACACCAAGGGGAAAATGGAGAAGATCGTAGCGAAGATGCCCCTATACCCTGAAGGGGAAAATGGAGAAGATCGTAGCGAAGATTACTATTATGAAATGTAAGTTCAATACAAAACGGAATCAACCCCCCTCTCCTTTGGAGAGGGCTGGGGTGAGGTTTTTCTTACCAATTGAAAATTGTTTATTGCTTATTTTTATCCAACAAAGAAACCCATGCTAAAACTCCGGATACTCATTTCATTTTTCATTCTTAATTTTTCATTTTTAATTTTTAATTCTGCCCGTGCACAGCCTGCCTCGCCGGCAGACAGGGACAGCTCCCGCCTCCGCATCTCCCTGCTCACCTGCACCCCCGGCGAAGAACTCTATTCCACCTTCGGGCACAGCGCCTTCCGGGTGATCGACAGCAATGCGGTAACCGACATCGTTTACAACTACGGCACGTTCAATTTTGACGATGATGGTTTCTATTTAAAGTTTGTGAGGGGCAAACTGCTGTACTATATCTCCACAGAATATTTTTCCAGCTTCAGGGATTTCTATCAGTCCGAGAACAGGGGAATGACCGAGCAGGTACTGAACCTGTCGGCTTCCGAAAAAATAAACATCCGCCGTTTTTTGAACAAGAACAGTAAAGAAGAAAATAAATACTATAAGTACGATTTCTTTTTCGACAACTGCACCACCCGGCTCCGTGACATCCTGAAAAAGAACCACGATTCCGCTTTCACTTTCAGGCCCGTGATGCCCGCCGGTACCACGTTCCGGGATGCGATCTATGAATACCTGGATAAGAACAATAAACACTGGAGTAAACTGGGCATCGACATTTTACTGGGCCTGCCCTGCGACGGGGTGATGACCGCAGAACAGATGCAGTTCCTGCCCGATAACCTGATGAAAAGCCTGGACAGCGCCACTCACCCGCTGGTTCTTTCGCACCAGGAGCTTTACAGCATACAGGAAGAAAAAAATAATACTTCGTTTTTCACACCGCTCACCGTTTTCAGTTTGCTGTTTGGGTTCATCTTTTTAATTGGCTTTGTAAAGAATAAATTCATCCAGGGATTGCTGCAGGGATTCGACGGGCTCTTCTTCTTCCTCACCGGCGCCCTGGGCATTGTTCTCATCTTCATGTGGACCGCCACCGACCACCAGATGTGTAAGAATAATCTCAACCTGTTATGGGCCTGGCCCACACATGCTTTCGTGTCATTTTTAGTGAACAGCCAAAAAGCCTGGGTGAAAAAATATTTCCGGTTCACGGCCATTGCACTGACCCTTGTGCTGATCAGCTGGTTCTTTTTACCTCAACAGATGAATACGGGGTTGATCCCTATTGTGCTGCTGCTGATCTACCGGAGTGCTGTAAAGGCATTTGCCACGAATGACACGAACCTGCCTGGTGGTAGACAGGTTAAAACGAATTTAATCTTCCGTAAATTCGTGTCAATTCGTGCAATCAAAGAACATTAAATATTCAGACTCAACAATTTTCTACCGCATCACCGGCAAGGGCAAACCCGTTGTATTGATCCATGGCTTTGGCGAAGACGGGAATATCTGGGATAAACAGGTAGATTTTTACAGAATCAGTTTCAACTCATTGTTCCAGACCTGCCGGGAAGTGGTAAGTCAGGGGTTATCAGTTCGCAGTCGGCAGTTGGCATGGAAGAGTATGCTGAAATTATAAAAGCGATCCTGGTTGAAGAAAAGATTGAAAAAAGTACAATGCTTGGACACAGCCTGGGTGGTTACATCACATTGGCTTTTGCAGAAAAATATCCGGGCATGCTTAACTCCTTCGGCCTGGTCCATTCCACCGCTTTTGCTGACAGTGAAGAGAAAAAAGCCGCCCGGTTAAAATCCATTGAGTTTATCAAAAAGTACGGTGCATACGATTTCTTAAGAACCACCATCCCCGGCCTGTCAGGCCGATGCAATGGTCATGAGGATCGTGACCAGAAATTGAAAACTCGTTGAAAGAAAAAATTTCAGCAGTGAAGCCCTGATCCAGTATTACCAGGCCATGATCAACCGCCCCGACCGTACGGCTGTTTTGAAAAACTTCAGCAAACCCATCCTTTTCATCATCGGCGAACAGGATAATGCCGTTCCCTTTGCCCAGAGCATGCAGCAGTGTTACCTGCCCGTTCAGTCGCACATACACATACTGCGTAACAGCGCCCATATGGGCATGCTGGAGGAAACAGCAGCCACAAATAACTTTTTGTTAGGTTTTTTGCAATAAAATTCCTCCTCCCAAACAGCGAATTGACCTATTTTTAGGTCTGATTATTGCATTAATAGCCGCTATGAAGAAAGTTTTATTAAACTTCTCTCCTTGTTTTACTGTTTTCCAACACGTTTGCTTCCCACATATCCGGGGGGGAAATGATCTACCAGTACCTGGGTCCCGGAAGTTCTCCCAATACAAAAAGTTACCGGATCACCCTTAAGCTTTTCCGGGATAACACCTGCTTCAGTTGTGCAGATATGCCGCTTGTTGTCCGGATCGGGATATTTAACAATGACAATAATTCACATATTTCATTATCTCCGTTTGATATTGACCTGCTTTCTGAAGTAAGCGTTCCTGCTGTTCCCCCGCCAATATGTATGACAAATCCACCGCCCTTGAATTACAGCATGGGTACTTACCAGATCACCATTGACCTGCCCAATAATGCAAATGGCTATACCGCAGTTTATCAAACCTGCTGCCGGATCACCCCGATGGAAAATGTGGCTACGGTACCACCCCCCGGGCAGGGAGAAGGATCTACGTATGTCTGTTTTATTCCCGGTTCAAACCAACTGGCAGCCGGAAATAACAGCAGTCCTCAATTCAAAACACTATTGGCCCCGGTCTGTTACCGTGCCCCTTTTACTTTTGATTTTGGCGCCATTGATCCCGATGGAGATTCTTTAGTGTATTCTTTTGCAGTGCTTATAACCGCGGCGCTGCACCAAATGCTCCCCGATAACCCCTCAGCCCCACCATACCAATCGGTGACATATATAAACCCCGGATATTCAGGCACCAGCCCTTTTGGCTCCAGGGGCGGTTTTAAATAACCGGACCGGGATCATTTCCGGAACAGCCCCTCAGAATGCAGGCAGGTATGTGGTATGTGTTTGTATCAATGAATACCGGAATGGCGTACTGATCGGCCGGCACCGGAAAGATTTCATCATTACCGTTGATAACTGCTCCATTCCAACATCTACATTAAATCCAAACTATACCAGTTGCGATGGATTTACCCTGAGCTTTGCAAACCTTGCTCCGCCGGATAATATTCAAAGCTATTTCTGGGATTTTGGCGATGGCAATACATCTACCCTGGACGCTCCCACTCATACTTATGCCGACACAGGCGTTTATATCTTAAAACTGGTGGTTAACCGTGGACTTCAATGTGCCGATTCCACCACAGCCATTGTCCGGGTCTTCCCCGGTTTCCGTCCCGACTTTACCATTGCCGGCCAGTGCAAGAATACACCCATTCAATTTACGGATATCACTTCCGCCGATTATGGCGTGATCAATAAATGGAACTGGGACTTTGGCGATATCGGTTCACCCACCAATACCTCCACCCTGCAAAACCCAACGCATGTTTATGCCAATACCGGCACGTACAATGTGACCTTTGTGGTGGAAAGCAGTAAAGGATGTATTGATACCGTATTGAAAAGCTTTAATGTGGTGGACAAGCCGGCTTTAACTGTAAGCAATGATACCCTGATCTGCATTCTTGATACGCTGCAGTTGCACGCGGTTGGTACGGGCAATTTTGTGTGGACACCCAATTACATGATCAGCAATGTGAACAGTCCTGACCCGTTTGTAAGTCCGGATGTACCTACCACATACACCGTAACGCTAACGGATGCTTTTGGCTGCAGCGCCACCAGTTCGGTGCGGGTGGATGTAAAAGCTTTTGTTACACTTTTTGCTCCGCCCGATACCACTATTTGCCGGACCGACCCGGTGGTACTCCGGATCAGCAGCGATGCATTGAATTACCTGTGGACAGAGATACCGGCAGGCAATACATTGAATGATCCCACATTAAAGAATCCAACTGCCACACCGCTGGTAACTACCACCTATCATGTGCTGGCAAGCATTGGAAAGTGTATTGCTCAGGAAGATATAACCATCACACCGATCCCTTACCCGGCTGCCAATGCAGGTCCCGACCAGCACATTTGTGCTGGTAACTCTGCACAGCTGAATGCAGGCGGTGGCAGTATTTATTCGTGGACGCCATCGGCATTCTTAACCGCCACCAATATTCCCAACCCGGTTTCTGTAAGGCCAACCGATAATGTACGCTATGTGGTTACGGTAAGAGATGTGCTGGGTTGCCCCAAGCCGGCAAGGGATACCATGATCCTTTACGTGGATAAGATCAATGCAAATGCCGGCCCCAGGGATACCTCGGTGGTGCTTGGCCAGCCCCTGCAGCTGAATGCAAGCGGCAGCATCAACTATTCGTGGACACCCACCACCTGGCTGAATAACCCGGGCATTGCTGATCCCATTTCACTGCCGCAGAATAATATTGAATACGTGGTAAGGGTAAGCAATAATATAGGCTGCTTTGATACCGATACCATATTGGTAAAAGTATACAGGGTAAGCCCCGGTCTTTTCATCCCCAATGCCTTTACGCCCAATGGCGATGGCAACAACGATATCTTCCGGCCGGTAGCCATCGGGATGAAGTCGGTGGATGCTTTCCGGGTATACAACCGCTGGGGACAGATGATCTATTCCGGCACGGGCAATGGCGCCGGCTGGGACGGCACGTTCGGCGGCAGGCCCCAGGAAGCAGCCACCTATGTATGGTATGCCGAGGGAGTTGATTACCTGAATAATAAGATAAAACAAAAGGGAACGGTGATACTGATAAGATAGCACACTCTATATATTGTCAATAAGTTTATACAACCGCCGGCTTTGCAAAGCCGGCGGTTTTTGTGTAGCTTTAATGCTATCCTTATCTACCATCATGCCGATTATGAAAAAAATCCTTTTTTCCTGCCTGCTGATCTTTTTATTTCCTGATGCGTTTGCAACCCACATTATCGGTGGAGAAATGCGGTATGAGTATATTGGTCCGGGGGCTGCACCCAATTCAAAACAATACCGGGTACGATTATTAATGCTAAAAGGACCAACAGGTGCCCTACTTTCTACTCAATACATTGTTGGGATATTTAATAATGATAACGGTTTAAAAGTTTTAGGTACGGCTGCCAACAGTAACTGGGCCGCTGTAGAGGATTTTACAGGCACGTTGGCTGTACCTATCATCATTTCCCCCTGCATACAGCCACCTCCTCTTCTGGACTATGTTTATAAGACCTATTCCTTTATTATTGAATTACCCGATAACAATACAGGATACACGGTTGCTTTTCAAACATTCAGCCGGCAAAATTCAAATAATGTTGACCCAAACCAGGGAGCAACATATAGTTGTGTGATTCCCGGTCTCAGTGTACTTCCAAATCCACAAACTGATAATTGTCCTGCTTATAAATTACCCATCTCTGCCATCTGCGAAAGTTCACCCTTTACGTTAGATTTTAGTGCAACCGATCCGGACGGTGATTCACTCGTTTATAGTTTTTGTGATGCATACAACGGAGGGGCTGCAACTTTTGCAGACTGGACCGACCCGGCAGGCCCTCCTTATGGATCGGTAATTTATACTGCTCCTTACAATTCTGCTTTTCCGATGGGACCATCGGTTACAATTGATCCAAATACGGGAATCATATCAGGTACTGCTCCTGCAAGCGGACGATATGTTTTATGTGTTTGTGCTTCGGTTTATAGAAATGGGGTGTTACTTACTGTTCACAGAAAGGACCTGATCGTTGAAGTTTCAAATTGCATTCCCCTTACTGCAAATCCAAACTTTACTCCTATTACCTGTGATGGTTTCACCGTGAATTTCTTTGATAACAGTGCCGGTAACCCAACCGGCTGGCTATGGGATTTTGGAGACCCTGCCAGTGGAGCTGCTAATACTTCCACTTTACAAAATCCAACCCATACATTTACAGATACCGGTGTGTTTAATGTGAAACTCGTTGTTTCCATTGCCGGAGTATGCACCGATTCCATAATCAGACCTATCAGTGTTTACCCCGGCTTCTTACCCGGCTTCCTTAATACAGCGCCTTGCGTAAATACGCCTGTTCAATTCACCGATACAACCTATACCGCTTATGGTGTTGTAAATTCATGGCGCTGGGATTTTGGAGACCCCTCCACCCTGGCAGATACCAGTCACCTGCAAAACCCGGCTTATACCTATGCCACCGCAGGTACCTATACGGTTGAACTTCGGGTAACGAACAGCAAAGGTTGTGATAAGACCTATACAAAAGCCATTACCATATTCGCCAATCCCCTGCTCTCCGTCTTCCCCGCCGATTCGGTCTACTGCGGATTGGATACCCTGCAGCTTACTGGTGTGGGTACGGGAACATTCAACTGGACACCCCCGCTGAATATCATCGGCGCCAGCACGGCAACGCCATTGGTATTTCCGCCGGCAACCACCAAATACTATTCAGAACTTACGGATGTAAATGGCTGCAAATCGAGAGACTCCCTTTCGGTGATACCGAAATTCGATCTTACCAATGCCATCACCGGACCCATTGCCATCTGCGAAGAAGATACGGTAACACTCAACGGCAGCAGCAATTACAGCAACAACATCACCTGGCAATGGACCCCGGCTGCCACGGTTGAATCGCCAGGCAACGATACCACCCGGGTTTATCCAACCGTTACAACAACATACAGCTTGCTTACACGCTGGGGAAATAACTGCATCGCCAGCAAGGAACATACCATCAATGTAACGCCATTGGCTGTTCCCAATGCCGGGCCCGATGCCTTTGTATGCAGCGGCGGCGGACAGGCATCCACCCAGCTGAATGCCAGTGGCGGCACCAGTTATTCATGGACACCCGTTACCGGTTTAAACAATCCCAACATACCAAACCCCATTGCTTCGCCAACAACGCCTACCTATTACGTAGTGGCCGTTGGGGTGGCCGGTTGCCCCAAATTACGGACCGATACTGTTTTTGTGGACGTAGGCACCGTGCCGCTGATCCGTACACTGAACGATACGCTCATCTGCACCATCGACACGCTGCAACTCACCACAACCGGCGCCGGAAGTTTTGCATGGACACCCAATTACATGATCAGCAATACCACCGTTGCCAGTCCGCTGGTAAGCCCCGATGTGCCTACCTGGTATCATGTTACCCTCACCGATGCCGTGGGATGTAAGAACAATGATTCCGTCTTTGTGGATGTGAAAGCCAGCGTTTCGTTGTATGCCGGGGCCGATACAACCATCTGCCAGACCGATGGATTTACCCTTAACACCGTGAGTGATGGATTGTATTACCAATGGACACCGGCCACCTGGCTGAATAACAGCACCATTAAAAATCCATTCGCCACACCGCTCACAAGCACCACCTATCGTGTACGGGCAAGTATCGGCAAATGTTTCAGCGAGGATGATATTCACATCAACGTGGTTCCATACCCGGCTGCCAATGCGGGGCCAGATGCCTATATCTGTACAGGCTTCTCTGCACAACTGAATGCAACAGGCGGCAGCAGCTATGCCTGGAGCCCGGCAACTTTCTTAAATAACAGGCTCATCCCTGATCCTGTTTCAGTAAATCCAACGGCCAGCATTCAATACATCGTAACTGTTCGGGATAACCTGGGTTGTCCTAAACCGGTAAAAGATACCGTTTGGGTAAGGGTTTACCCGGCCGTGGTTGCCGATGCCGGCCCGAGAGATACCACCGTGGTGCTTGGACAGCCTTTATTCCTGAATGCAACGGGTGCCGACAATTATGTATGGTCGCCATCCACCTGGCTCAATGATCCCAATATTCACAACCCGGTTGCTTTGCCGCAGGATGATATTGAATACATAGTTACGGCCACCACTGCCCTGGGCTGTATTGGCAGGGACAGCATCCTGGTAAGATTGTTCAAAATGGATGAAGACATTTATGTTCCAAACGCCTTTACACCCAATGGAGATGGCAATAATGATGTATTGCGGCCCATCCTGCTGGGCATGAAAGACCTTACCTACTTCCGGGTGTATAACCGCTGGGGAGTGCTGATGTTCTCCACTTCGGAGAAAGGAAAGGGATGGGACGGACGGTACAACGGCAAGGCCCAGGATCCCGCTGCTTTTGTGTGGGAAGCCGAAGCGGTTACCTACAAGGGACAAATAAAAAAGAAGAAAGGCTCGGCGGTTTTGATACGGTAATGGAATATTGTTCAGGCTGTCATGCCGAGCCTGCGGACCGGCAGGGAACGAAGCATCTCTTCATCACCTGTAAAAGATTCTTCTCCGCCAACTGGCGGATCAGAATGACGGTCCATAAAACAAAGAAGCACAAAGTGAATTCACTTTGTGCTTCTTTGTGTAAAACCTTTGGGATGCTTTGTGGTATAATTTAATTCCCTTCCATTATTTTGCAGCATGAATAAGATCGTACTCATCACAGGGGCCACATCCGGTATCGGAAAAGCCTGCGCCGAAAAATTTGCAGCAGACAAAGATAACCTCATCATCACCGGCAGGAGAAAGGACCGGCTGGCTGAACTGAAAGCAGAACTGGAAAAAAGATCCGGTATTTCTGTGCTGGCCTTATGCTTTGATGTACAGGATAAGCATGCAGTGGATGGAGCGTTCAAAGATCTTCCGGAACAATGGCAGCAGATCGACATCCTTATCAACAATGCCGGTCTTGCCCTGGGCAGGGATAGTTTTGAGGACGCCGACATGGATGATTGGGAAACCATGCTTAACACCAATGTGCAGGGATTGCTTTATGTAACCAAAGCCATATTGCCTTTTATGCTCAGGCAAAAGAAAGGCCACATCATCAATATGGGTTCGGTTGCCGGCAAGGAAGTGTACGAAAAAGGAAATGTGTACTGTGCCAGCAAGTTTGCCGTGGATGCCATCACCAAGGCCATGCGGATCGACCTGCTGAAAAACAATATCAAGGTCACCGGCATTCATCCAGGCGCTGTGGAGACGGAATTCTCGCTGGTCCGTTTTAAGGGCGACGACAAAACAGCGAGGTCGGCCTATACCGGCTTTACCCCCCTGACAGCAGGAGATATTGCCGATACGATCTACTACTGTACCAGCCTTCCGGATCATGTTTGCATCAACGACCTGGTAATTACCTGTACCCGGCAGGCAGGCACCTACTATTTCCATAAGGATCAATAGTTTAATCTCCTCGGAAGGGCAATACGGCCCGCTTCATTTCCGTTATAAACCAGAGAAAACCCGGTCTTTGGCAGAATTTTACTTGCATGGGCAGGTAAAAAGCAGTAAAATTGTACTGTTATCCAGAACCTAAGAAAAAACAAATGAAGAACCGTATCATTTTATTCAGCATCATAGCGATGACCCTTTTCGGTCATTCCTCCTCTGCACAAAAAGCTATTAAGCAAGGTCCCTGCTCATCTCCTTCTATTTTGGCACAGGCCGACAGCATTAAAAAAATACTGGCCACACAGGGTTTTGAAGTGGTGAAAGAAGCTTCCATGCAGATGGAAAGTGAATATGAAATGCCCGTGATCGTTCCCCTTACGCAAGGCAGCTGGTACCAGTTTGTGTTCATCGGCGATATGAGTTCCCGGTTGTATGAAGTACGCATGTACGACTGGAATGAAAAGCAGGTGGTTTACCAGAAAAAATACTGGGGCGACGTGGAGGGAAATGTGATCAGCTATTCTTACATTCCCCAGTTCTCCGAATACCACATGATAAAACCCGTACAGGTGAACAAGAAGAAAAAAGAACTGTGCGGGTATGTGATGTTATTGAAGAAAACAGAATAATTCTATTAATAAAACCGACCGGTATTTAAGGAGGTCCCTGTTCTGCAGGGACTTTTTTATTTTCCTTATGTTAAGAAACCCGGTCTGACGACCCCGTCTGACCGTGGCTTTCCCTGGCATATTTTTATTTCAGCAAATAAATATTACCATTGAAGCAAATAGTAACGGGCGGTCAGACGGGGACGTCAGACCGGGTACCCGAATGGGCGGTCAGACGGGGACGTCAGACCGGGTGCCCGAATGGGCGGTCAGACGGGGGCGTCAGACCGGGCACAATGAACGGGCGGTCAGGCCCGGTGCATTATTGGGTCAACGAGATCCTTATCTGCACACCGGCCCTTGTATTTACGATCGGTGCACTGGATGAGATATACGGATTAACCCGGCGCTGGTCGAAATAGAGTTTTATGTTCACCCGGTTGTTGAGGAAATAATCGATCGAAGGTGAAATGGTAATATCCCTGCTTCCGCCGGTTGCAAAATTATTATCCTGGTCCAGGCGGCTGTTGGCTGTTACGTTATCCCGTATCTTGAAGTCGAGTCTGAAATTGATCTCGTTCTCCAGCTTATTCCCGGTACTTCCTTTAGGCGTTAAGAACTTAGGCCATTTCACATTCAGGAAGCTCAATGGATTCTTCAGCCCTCTTTTACGATATCCTGCACCAATCGAGAACTCGGTACTGCGTACTTCACTCAGCTGGAAATCGACCAGGCTTAAACTGAGCTGTCTTGTCTTGGCATATTCAACCCGTGCCTGCAATTGGTTGGTGAACATCATATCCACCCCGATAAGCGGCGAGAACTGTTCGCCGATGCTGAGGTTTGGTACCAGGAAGTAAGGAATAAAATTCTTGGACACCGTATCGTAAAAAGACGGATACCCGAACCGTGACACATCCTGGTAAAGCAATGCAGAGGTAAAACCGTTCATGCTCAGGTTTCCTGTGTACCCATGTGATAAGGTGAAATTGGTTATATACTTATCCAGTCCTTTTATCTTGCTCAACCCGCTGTAATCAAGTTTCCAGTTAATTTTCGGAATGATGCCACGGAAAGGATTTGATTTGATGTTCGGGTTGCTCTGCCTGATGAGCGAAACCGATTTCGGATCCTGCCCGGTATAGGCGGCAATAAAGGAAGGGATCAGTACATCAATGGCGTATTTGCCATAGCCATAGTAATACCCATCGGCTCCAACCTGGTTATTGCTGTAAGGATTTGCCTTTCCCAGCCGTTCAGACATGATCACCCGGTAATCCTGGAATTTCTTAAAGGTCTCCGATACCCGGTTCGGATCAAACTTTCCAAACAATGTTTTAAAGGCAATATAAGATACATCGAAACCACCACCGGTATACGGATTCAGGTGATTGAATGAATGATTGGTGCCGCCGCTGGTATCCAGGAAACGGTAGGTCTCAGAATAGTTCTTATTGAATGTCTTGCTCAGGTTAAGGGTGATGTTCAGGTCACGTATCGGTTCAAGCTGGGCACTCAATGTCAAACGCTGATCAAAAGACTGCGTGAACACCGAATTGAACGTGGTATCCCGGGTAATGAGGCCTTTTGCCGATGCCCGGTTAAGCCAGGCGGTATCCGGTTGTCGCCCCAGGATAAAATCTACTCCCGGCGCCATGCTCTTCCAGTTCTGGCCAACATATTTTGTGCTGTCGGTATACCCGGGCAGCCTGGTATGTGCATTTTCCGACAAGGAAACATTTACCTGTTTTACACTGGTGATCAGTTTGCCAAATACCTT
The DNA here is from genome assembly GCA_016710165.1 of Chitinophagaceae bacterium. NCBI lineage: Bacteria > Pseudomonadati > Bacteroidota > Chitinophagia > Chitinophagales > Chitinophagaceae > Chitinophagaceae bacterium. The sequence goes on from JADJLJ010000001.1 coordinate 1,542,689, forward strand.
CTGTACCCCACCCACATACGGCATGGCTGTTTTATCAACGATCTTCCTGGTCTTAACCACTTTCTTTCCGTTCTTTTTGATGACCGTGTCTTTTACTTTGGTGATGCGGTTACGCCATTTTGCCCTGTCATCAATATTCGATGGCTGGTCTAACTGCCGCAGCCATTTTGATTTCTGGTACAGCCGGTTAAAATCCAGTTGCAATGTTCCTTCTTTCTGCTGGCCATTTTCAATGATATTACCCAGTTCAACTGCCAGGCGTGATGCACCCACCCAGGTGTAAGAAGCCTGGTAACGAAGGTTCATGGTTGTCCAGTCGAGCAACGGCAGTTTACTGGTGGGAACGGTATAGGTGAAATTGGCCGTATGGTTATACAAGGTATTCCGTCCGCCCTTCAGCAGGTTCCTCCACACCGTATCTTTCTTTTCTTTGGTATCAATGCGTCCTGCCGGTTCATCGATCCTTGAATTATTGGTTGCGGTAAAATCAAAGTTCAGTGAACGGGTCAGGTTCCAGCGTAAAATATAATCCCGCTGGAAAGTATAGTACTTATCGTAGGTTTCCGGTATTGAATATTTGGATGCGCCCACGCTGCGTGGACGTATGGCACCAAACTGCCGGTTCACATCTGCCCGGAACGTTAACTGCGAAGGGACCAGGTTAAAATTAAACTCCTTCACCAGGTCGAACCAATGCGTTTTTGTTTTCCTGAAAAGCCGTTTGAAGGGTTCTATATACCTTGGCTTGGGTGAAAAGTTGTATCCAAGTCCGTACCGGTGCTTCACCACTTCATTGCTCTCTATCAGGGGTGTATGGCTCTTTGTTTTGAGATAAGAATAACTTATATCAAAATTGGAGATATCGTAGATCCGGGGAGCTTTTGTACTGGTCTTATTCTTGCGTACATTGGTCAAGTTCACCGCGGTGGTCGAATTGAACTCGATGGCGTTATTCCGTATGGAGTCTTTTACTGATCCGGAAACATTTTTCAGTTTGTCCTTCAGCTTTACGTCCATGTCGTACGGATCGTATTCCGGCGTACTTACATTCTGGGAATAACTGGCAAATACAGGAATGGACAGGGCTGCTGATTTCGGCAACAGTTTACCCAGTTCCAGGTTGGCCGATACGTCAAACTGGTAGAAATTATCCCGGAAGCGGTCATTGGCCCTTTGCTCCAGCGTTCCAAAACCCTGGGTATGTGTATTACCCGAAATAGATAGTGTACCCAGGTCGGCCAGGTTAACATCCAGTCTTCCCAATGCTGCCCATCCGCCGGTTTCATCAATAGAAGAAAGCCTCAGTTCATTCACCCATACTTCGGCACAGGCCGGGTTCAGTGAATTGGTATTTTCGATCCCTATCAGCACACCCCGTATCTCTGCCAGGTTGGGGTTACCCATTACCGAATAGGTCTGGCCACTGCCCTGGGGCTGCCGGTAGATGACCGAAGGCGATGCCGTAACGTCTTCATTGCGGTTTTGTTTAAGCCGCACCAGGGTTTGCAGGTCGATATTCAGCGAGTTGCCCGGGATCCAGAGCGTATCATTATATGCATTGGAATTGGGGTCAAAAAGAGTGGCTGCATTCAGCGGTGTTAAATTCAGCGGTATCCGGATCTCGTAATAGTTGTTCACAAAATCGGTACCCATCCGTATCACAGCTGTAAGGTCCTTATCCTTTAAATTAGGACTCACTTTCTGTGACTCTTCTGCGTGTATGTACATTTCCAGCTTCCGGAACTGGCGCAGGTCACGGTTGGCAAAGGTCTGCTGTACACCCCGGGCATCTCCTTTAGCCAGGTTGCACAGCTGCAGGCTCATGGCCTGTTCGTTAAGCAGCAGGTTCACGCCGTTGTTGCTGAGTGTCTGCACCCGTTGTATCTCTGTAGGCGTACGGTATGGCAATGGGGTACGCTTGTCATTTTCTTCAATATTAACCGCACCCTGGTTGAACGTGGTAGGCCCCGGGGGTAACTGGGTATAAATTCCGTTGGTATCGATCCGGTACTGGAACTTGCGCCATACATTGCGGGTAAGCTGAAGTTCTCCAAAACGCAGTACAACACTGTCGGTAAAATCAGTGAGGAACATACGCATGAAACGGATGGATTTAAAATCGGGGATGTTACCGATCTTACGGTCGTATTGCCCGATGGGGATACGGAACTGGTACCAGGTCTCCGTCCGCTGCGATCCATCCACCAGGTTTACCGTAACCGGTTTTTTATCAACTATAAAATTGGTACCGATGCTCATTTCAGGGGCATTCACCGGCTTCAGGTCAACGATGTACTGAAAATACTCTTCGGTCTGGTTCAGTGTATTGTCCCGGTTCAGGTCTTCCGCATCCGGGTATAATGTGGCCGCCGATGAATAGGATGTACCGGTTGTAGCAACAGGCGAATTGCCTTCGGGACTATTGAATTTTTTATACCTGCCTAAGATACCCAGGTTCTGCTGGTCGAAATCATCGCCCCGGTAATAATGGTAATTATCTGTAGAAGCATCCAGCAAGGCGTCCTGGTAAGCTTTTGAACCGGTACCGAAATTTGCCTGCAGTTGGGCCAGGTAAGCATTCCGTTTATTCGCTTCAGCCGTGTCATCCAGTCCGTCAAAACCAAGGTCCTGGTATTTACGGTCGTTGGGGTCGTTGCTGAATGCATTGGTAACCTGCACCGGGTTCAGGGGCACCCTGCCCCAGTTTGAGTTCTCCACCGGCGAAGGCGCATTGGGAGTTGGTAATCCGTTCTCATAAAAACGTTTCCCATCCTTTAATACATCTTCCGAAATATTACCCAGGTTAAAATATAGTTTACCGCCTGTGGAATTTGCTATGGTTGGATTTTTAGGCGAGTTGATAAAGGGGTCCTGCAGCCAGAATTCAATGAACTCAATATTGGCTGTTTCAAAATCGGGCTGATCGATGGAACGCATGAGCCCTCCCCAGCGTTGGGTGGGGTTCAGTAATTTGCCGCTTGCGTTGATGGTGGTTGCATCATAATTGTACGGGCCTTTATCGGTCGGGTAATACGCCAGGTCAAATGTCACCAGTTGGCTTTCACCAAAGCCGGTGGTACGCTGCGGAAAGATCTCCCGCTGGTAAACCTGCCGTACCCGGGGATCGCTCAATTCCACGCGGTCGCCGATGGGATTGTTGGAAGCCCGGTACTGCTGCAGTATAGGTTCGATCTGGTACCAGGCAACCTTTGCCCTGTTCCTTCCCGCATTGATATCGTCATTCAACGAAGCTTCCGGGAACAGTAATGTATTGGTTCCTTTTGCAGTAGCTCCCAGCGGTACGGATGACAATGCCCAGCTGATCGGCGGGAATCTCAGGTCGAGCCCGGATTGTGTGCCGTCGAAATCATCTATGTTGATGATGCCTTTTGAACCCCTGCCGATCTGTGGTGCATGACCGGGTTTAAGGAAAGCGCCTTCGGCAAAAAAGTTAACGGAAGAAGGGGCAGTGGTCTGGTAAAAAGGAAGTTTATCCAGCAACTTGGTTATCCGGGGTGCATCGGTTTTATAGTTCACATCCAGCCCGTACATGGTATTGCGGATAGGCTCATTGGTGCCGCCGGCATTGTTGTTATCGTAACTTACCTTACTGAAGAAAGGCCTTTCGCTCAGCCGCACAATGGTACCGCCGATCGACAATTGTTTTTTGGCAGTATTCTTCGCCATATAATCCCAGCGCAGGGCCATGTAGCTCCGTTGCTGCAGACCAAACGTGGCATTGTTCTCATAGTTCACCTGCACAGGTATGCCCGAGTTAATGATGGCGGAGTTCGTTATTTTAATGGTACCCAGGTCGTAGTTAATGTCATAATCTATTCCTTCGATCAATTGGCGCCCGCCCGCCGATACCGTAACCGAACCACGGGGAATGTTATAGCCAATGCTGATATCGGAAGATCCGGAGATCTTTGCCGAACCCTTCAGTACAAAGCGGTTCAGGTTGGGATATTGCTGCGCCACTGCTTTTATGGAATCATACAGGGCATAGTACAAACTGTCTTTTATAAATGGCTGGTTGGGGTTTGTATAGATCCCTTTGGCAAGGTCACGGCCAAAAGGTTCCAGCACCGGGAACATCACCCGGCTGTATTGCGAATAAACAGTAAACCCTTCCACATAATCAAACACGCCATCGGGTTGTGGATCGAGCTGGTTGTTCAACCGGTCGAGGTTGATGAGTGAGATGATCGGGAAGCCCTGGTTCTTATCCCCGAAAGGAACATAACGCTTCCAGCCAAGTCCCGGCTCCTGGTAAAGGACATCCAGTTTAAAATCGGTGGGGGTCAACGTACCATATCCAATTGCATACACATTTTTCATCATCAGGCTCCAGATGGGCAATGTTGGGCGCTGTGATGTTGCCTTCAATAATTTCAGGAACAATATTTTTTGTGTGGCCTGTGCACTATCCGGCGGCAGGTCCTGCGAGAACTCACCTACCTGGTAGATCTTTCCATTATAGGAATACTGGTAGGCAACGGCAAGCACTTCATCTGTCTGGAGGGGCTGGCTAAGGGAGAGGAAACCTGCCTGCCGGTTATAGATATATTGAGTGGAATCAAGTTTGCGGGCAAATGTTTTTTCAAAATCCTGTACAGGCTGCAAGCCCAGTCCAACCAGGTTATTGAACACCAGCGAAGAACTGCGGTTTGCCGGGTTTGAAATGATGTTAGCATACAAAGGGTTTGTTCCGTTGGTAGGGATTTGTGAATTAGGCCCACCGCTTTCACCCAACCCGGCCAAACCAACCACATCCCTTGTCTCGGTGGTGGTGCCATTGCGGTTGGTAACCCATACTTCCAACCGCAGTATCTGCACGGGGGCAGTAATGGCCGGCAGTCTTTCCATCACCTTATTGTAGTTCTCTTTGAAATACTGTGCCAGTAAAAAGTGCCTGTTCTCCTCATACTCATCTGCTTTCAGTTCAAATAGCTGCGATGCGGTACCTCCCTGCAGGTTGGCAGACTGGCGCTGTGATTTCTGATTGGCCACTACACCGGTAACAAACAGTTTTCCAAACTGCACCGTGGTCTTGATACCGAATAATTGCTGCGCACCGGGGATCAGGGTACTCCGGGAAGGAAAGGAAATGTTTCCCAGTTCCAGCCGTTTGATGATCTCGTCATCCAGGCCGGTATAGTCCAGTTTAAGCTGGTTGTCCTGGCCAAAGTTTGCCAGGGTATTGTAGCTGATCGGGAATTTCAGTTTGCCGCCTATGTCTGCATTCACATTCACCTGGGCATTCATGTCAAAATCAAAACCACCATTCTTCCGGGCCCTTTCAGGAAGGGTCGGGTTCTTGATATTCTGTCCCTGGTAGCCGGCAGTAAGGTCCACATTGCCCTGGGGGGTGATGGATATCTTGCCGTTACCAAACAGGCGGTTGAATAAATTATCGTACAAAGACAGTTTGGGTTTCACCCGGCCCCTGTTGAGTACATTCATCAGGTTGGCCCTTTTCTGAAAATATTCGGTCTCGGACTGTTTGCCCCGTATTTTCCAGTATTCTTCAAAGCTGTAGCTGGTGGTGGTTCGGTAGTACCTGTTGCCTATTTTTTCATACACGATGTAGCGGCGTGTCTTGGGGTCGTACACCACCGAATCCCGGATATTAGAGGGATCTTTAAGGTTGAATGTAGTACGCTGCTCGCTGGAAAGGACATCCCCTCTCCGGTCGCGGATGGGATAGGGCAGATTGCCGGTAGGTACGGTATCAACTTTATTGGGTAAAACGGTTGGGTAGTGAGGTTTGGCCGAAGCAGAAGCCGGCTGAAGCAGGCATAGGGTTGCCACCAATACGACAAAGCCAATCAGTTTTGATCTTTTTATTCTAATAAGCAACATCCGGTAAATCAATTAAAGTCGAATTCTTTCAAATGGCTTTAAGCGCTTTTTTAATTAAATCTTCTAATTTCAATACAGATGGTTCGGCAAGGATGACTTTTTGGATGGATTGTTCTGCCTGTGATCTCGGGATCCCGAGGGCAGTCAAAGCATTTAACGCATCCTGTTCCAAACTATTGCCCACATGTACGGAAAGGTTTGTATCCAGGGACTGTTTCCCCATTTTATCTCTCAGCTCCAGAACGAGTCTTTCGGCTGTTTTCTTTCCAATTCCTTTGACGCTCTCCAGCAGTTTTACGTTGCCTTGAATGATGGCCCTGCTCAGTTCCTCCGGTTTCAGGGACGACAGCATCATCCGGGCGGTAGCCGCCCCCACACCCGAAATACCGATCAAAAGCAGGAACATGTCTTTTTCTCCCCTGTCAAAAAAACCATACAACACATGGCCGTCTTCTTTCACCTGCAGGTGGGTGAACAGCTTACCTTCCTCCAGGTTTTGAATATGGGAAAAGCTGTTAAAACTGATATGAACTTCAAACCCGATCCCATTCACATCTACATAAACCAGGGCCGGGCTTTTATACGTAAACTTTCCGTGCAGGTATGCGTACATAATTAATATACAGTCAATAGCGAAAATAAGGATAATTTGCCAGCAATAACCGTTAAAATAAGGGTAAGGTTTTTTCTGTATTTTTACTTTTCCTTAATGCATTAAAACATACTTAGTTAAACACCGGGTTTCATGCAAAAAATAAACGCTGCTGTAACAGCCGTAGGTGGGTACGTTCCCGAATACAGGCTTACCAATCTCGAACTGGAAAAAATGGTTGACACAAACGACGAATGGATAAGAAGCCGGACAGGAATTGAAGAAAGACGGATCCTGAAAGAAGAGGGAAAAGGCAGCAGCGACCTGGCAGCCCCGGCTGTCCTGGAAGTATGCCGCAAGCGGGGCATCAGCCCGGAAGAGATCGATTGCCTGATCTGTGCCACGGTTACCCCCGACCTGGTTTTTCCCGCTACCGCCAACATAATCTGCGATAAGACCGGCGCCAAAAATGCTTTTAGTTTTGACGTGGGTGCAGCCTGTTCAGGCTTTTTGTATGCGTTAACCACCGGCGCTGCATTCATCGAGAGCGGCCGCTATAAAAAAGTGGTGGTGGTAGGGGTAGACAAGATGAGCAGCATCATTGACTACAGCGACCGTACCACCTGTATCATTTTTGGTGACGGGGCCGGTGCTGTTCTGCTGGAAGAGAACAAGGAAGGCAATGGCATACTGGACAGTATCTTAAGAACAGACGGAGCCGGAAGGCAGTTCCTTCATATGAAGGCAGGTGGTTCAGTAAAACCATCCACGGTGGAAACCGTTCTTGCCAAAGAACATTATGTGTACCAGGAAGGCCAGGCTGTTTTTAAATTTGCAGTTAAAGGAATGGCCGATGTCAGCTATGAACTGATGCAGCGGAATAACCTGAGCGCTGATGATATTGCCTGGCTGGTGCCGCACCAGGCCAACCTGCGTATCATTGATGCCACGGCCAGCCGCATGGGATTGCCCAAAGAAAAAGTAATGATCAACATTCAGAAATACGGCAATACTACTGCCGGTACTTTGCCGTTATGCTTGTGGGAGTGGGAAAAGCAATTGAAAAAAGGCGACAACCTGATACTGGCTGCTTTTGGGGGAGGTTTTACCTGGGGCGCCACCTGGCTTAAGTGGGCTTACAACAGTTGAACATAACCGGTAAACAGGTTTTGTTGGCCAGTTGACCAACAAAGGTTCAGGAGCAGGCAACCTGAAGCGGGACCAGGGAATCTTTATCGTATATCTATGAATAAATTCATTGTATGAAAAAAACTATACTCTTTCTCTTTATTGTTTTGCTGGCAGGTATCACAGAAAGCCATGCCCAGTTCTCCCGTTATATCGTACGCCTGAAAGACAAGGGAACAAACCCGTTTTCACTTTCCAATCCATCGCAATACCTTACGGCAAGGGCGATACAACGCAGGACCCGTTACAATATAGCCATTGATTCTTCGGACCTGCCGGTCACACCAAGATATATTGACAGCATTCGCTTAGCAGGTGCAGTAACCATTATCAATACATCAAAATGGCTGAACCAGGTTGCCATTCAAACCACCGATGCAGCAGCGCTGGCTAAAATAAACAGTTTCCCTTTTGTGATAGGATCCGCACCCATAGGCAGCAGGCCCGGGCAAAGCAACAGGCCGGTAAATAAGAAATTTGATGTGGAGCTGAATGAAATACCACAAGGGCCAACTTCTTCCATAATCACAGCCGATTACTATAGCTATGGCCAAAGCTATGGACAGGTGCATCTTCACAATGGCGAATTTTTACACAACCGTGGTTTCAGGGGGCAGGGAATGCATATGGCTGTTTTGGATGCCGGCTTTTTAAATTACCTGACCTTACCCACTTTCGACAGCATCCGGAATAATAACCAGATCCTGGGCACCTGGGATTTTGTGGCAGGTCATGCAAGCGTTAATGAAGATCATCCACATGGCATGAACTGCCTGAGTACCATTGCGGCAAATATGCCCGGGGTATTTATGGGTACTGCACCAAAGACCTCTTTTTATTTATACCGTACCGAAAATGCGGCCACGGAATACCCGATCGAAGAACAGAACTGGATCGCCGGTATGGAAAGGGCCGACAGCTTAGGCGTAGATGTGACATCCACTTCGCTGGGCTATTTTAATTTTGATAATGCCATCTTCAATTACACGTATGTGAACATGGATGGCAATACCACCATGAGCGCTAAAGGGGCCGACCTTGCCGCAAAGAAAGGAATGCTGCTGTTGCTGGCGGCCGGCAATGAAGGCAACTCTGCCTGGCATTATATCATCACCCCATCAGATGCCGACAGTGTAATGGCAGTAGGCGCCGTTTCCGTAGCAGGGAATGTTGGTAGTTTCAGCAGTTATGGCCCCAGCAGCGACGGGCAGATCAAACCTTCCGTTGCAGCAGTAGGAGTAAGTGCAGTAATTGCCAATTCATCAACAGGCCAGCCCACATTTGGTAGCGGAACCTCATTTGCCTGCCCGAACATGGCGGGTCTTGCCACCTGTTTATGGCAGGCTTTCCCCGAAATAAACAACATGGGCATCATTAATACCATGCAGCAGGCGGCAACAAAAGCAACCAGCCCCGACAACCGGGTCGGTTACGGAATACCCGATATGAAAAAAGCTTTTGTGATGCTGGTAAAACAATTATTCACACAACAAACACCCCAGGTTTCCAATTGCAGCGTTACCTTACAATGGAACGTAAAAACAGATTCGGTGATCAGTGTGGTGGTAGAAAGAAAATTACCCGCCGATCTCAATTATACGACCGTGAACACACAAAATTCAACCGGCGCTTTTGCTGCAAGAAATTTTTCATTCACCGATGACCTGAGGAGTTTCCCTGCAAGCGGAATAAAATACCGTTTAAAAATGAATATTGCTGCCGACACCAGTTTTTACCTTGATTCCGTGACCGTGAATTTCATACCCCGACCAAACCTGGGGGCCGATAAGAATGCAAGCGTTTGCAGTGGCAACAGTTTTGACCTTACCACCCAATTCGTTACAACCGGGCTTGCATCCAACTGGACGATCGGGGAAACCCGGTCAATACGCCAACTGCCGTAACAGCCGCGGGTATTTACCAGCTTATCGGTATTAATACTTCCGGCTGCGCCGATACTGCCCTGGTCAATCTCAGTCTTTTGCCTAAGCCTGCGTTGGGGAATGACCTAGCGATCACAAAATGCACCGACAGCATTGTGAACCTTACTACATTATACACAACCACCGGTTTAACGGCTACATGGACGACCGGAGGCAACCCGGTTGCAACGCCGGCTGCTGTTACAACAGCAGGTGTGTACCGGGTAATTGCAATTAACAATTCCTCCTGCAGCGATACTGCATTTGTTACGATAACAAATAACCAGCAGTTGTGTGCGGCGCCATTGGTTGATAAGATCGTTATCAGTCCGAACCCGGTAAGTGATAAACTCACGGTACAGGTGGTAAGAATTGCTGCTGCTGTTAAAACAGAGATCGTTATTACGAATGCTGCCGGGCAAATAATATACACGTTGAGTAACCAGCAGCCGGCAGGTTCACAATCGTACATCATACCCATGAAGAAAATGGCAGGAGGCATCTACTTTGTAACGGTGAGGCTGAATGATAAGAAAGAAGTGGTGAAGAAAATAGTGAAGCAGTAAAAACAGTTATTCCTTTACAAAGGCGGCTGTAAACATAGTGTCTGCCTTTTTATCATACCCTTTTAATAATTCCATCCGCAATAACCGCAGGTGGAATTTTTCTTTTATGAAATGTACGACCTCTTCATTCTCTTTTTTAAAGACAGAGCAGGTGATGTAGATGAAGAGGCCGTTTTTTTCAAGATGCGGAATAACATTGGTAACGATTTGCTTTTGCCTCTCTGCATATTCCCCGATCATTTCCTCCGTAAAGAAATACAACTGTTCGGGTGTACGGCTCCAGGTTCCGCTGCCGGTGCAGGGGGCATCGCAGATGATGAGTTGCCCTTCGGCTGCGCTCAGGATAAGTTTTAGGTTTGGGGTTTGCAGGTCGGCAATAAAGGAAATGTAGTTTTTTATGCCGGCGGCGGAGAATCTTTTTTTAAGGTTTGCTAAACTGCTTTCCCGTATGTCTGAAACGGTCAATGCAATCTTCCCTTCCAGGATATCGTATGCCAGTAAGGATTTTCCTCCGCTGGCAGCGCAGCAGTCCCAGGCAGATACTGGATACTGGATACCGGATGCAGGATCTTTAAGAACATTCAAAACCTGCTGTGAGTTATAGTCTTGTACCACTGCCTCTTTATCAAATTCAATGATCTCATCCAGTTTTGTATTGTTGGGCAAAGCGATGCAGTCATTCCCCGGCATGTCAAATGCCAATTGTGCCTCCTGCAGTTTTTTCACTACTGCATTTTTTTTGCCGGGTCTTACCCGGAGAAAAAGATCGGGTTGTGTAAAGAAAGATAAAGAGAATGATACCGGTTCCATGCCATCGCTTAATTCATTTTTCCAGGGAAATAATTCATTGATATCAATACCGGCCAAAGCAATTTTCTCTGAAACAGGACTTTCAATAGCGGCATTCCATCCGGGTTTATGAAAGTGCAGGAATTCATTGGGAGAATGTTCGCATAAAAATGTTCCGGTAAAAATCCGCTCTTCGACAGAAGCACCTGGGATTGCTCTGCCAAGCCGGTAAAAATTATAACAAAGCGCTGCGATCTGCTTCCGGTCCTTTGAGCCGTATTTTTTATTGGCTGCAAAATATTTTTTCAGGAAAACGGACAATGGTTCCCCCCCATCATACACTTCGATGATCTTTTTCGCTGAATTCAAATAAGAGTGCTGCCGCATACCGGCAAAAATAAAGCCTGCAATTAACATGGCAGGCTTTTAAATTATTTACAGACCGGTTTATAATTCCAGCAAACTTTTCACCGGGTCTTTTCCAAACAATAATAATTCCGGATTTTCGAGCAGTTCTTTCACCCGTACCAAAAATCCAACCGATTCCCGGCCGTCGATGATGCGGTGATCGTAACTCAAGGCCACGTACATCATGGGTTTTATAACAACCTGGCCATTTACCGCCACGGGCCTTTCCACGATATTGTGCATACCTAAAATGGCAGACTGCGGAATATTGATGATGGGTGTGCTCATCATGGAACCGAAGATCCCCCCGTTGGTGATGGTGAAGGTCCCACCGGTCATTTCTTCAATGGTGAGTTTGTTGTCTTTTGCCTTAGTGGCCAGTTCCACCACCTTTGCTTCAATGCCCGCCATACTTAAACTTTCTGCATTGCGTATTACGGGCACCACTAAACCTTTTGGCGCACTCACTGCAATGGAGATATCACAGTAGTCGTGGTAAATGATGCTTTCCCCGTCAATGTAGGCATTCACTGCCGGCCATTCCATCAATGCATAGGTGCATGCCTTGGTAAAGAAACTCATGAATCCCAGGTTAACGCCATGCAGTTCTTTGAATTTATCCTTGTACTTTTTCCGGATATCCATCACCGCACTCATATCCACTTCATTGAACGTAGTGAGCATGGCTGTCGTATTCTTTGCCTCCACCAGGCGCCTGCTCACGGTCTTGCGCAGGTTGCTCATCTTTTCAATGCGATCGTTCCGTTCAAACAGAACGGTGCCCGGCCTTCTTCCGGGATTGTTCAATGCATCCATCACATCCTGCTTCACGATCCTTCCGTTGCTGCCTGATGGCGTTACTACTTTTACATCCACTTTCTTATCGGCAATGATGGCTGCGGCAACAGGAGTTGCTTTCAGGTCGGTTTGGGGTTTTATGCCTGCCTGTCCGGTAGGCAGGCCTGCCTGTCCGGTAGGCAGCTTTGAGGTTTGAGGTTGAGGAGCAGGTTCCTTTTCTTTTACAGCAATGGGTTGTTCCGCCTTTTCTGCTTCTGCCGGCCTGGCAGCATCGGTATCAATTGAACAAACCACATCTCCTATGTTGAGGGTATCTCCTTCTTTGGCGATGATCTTTATGGCGCCGGCTTGTTCCGCATTCAGTTCAAACGTGGCTTTTTCACTTTCCAGCTCGGCGATCACTTCGTCCCTGTTCACCCAGTCCCCGTCTTTCTTATGCCATTTCACCAGCGTTACTTCATTGATACTCTCCCCTACCGTTGGAACTTTTATCTCGATTGACATCTACAGTAATTTATGTGGGGCAAATTTCGGGGAAAATTAAGGATTATTAAAATTGATTTACCGATATTGAATCCCGGGCGGAACAGCAGGCCGGTAAAGCAAAACCGGCAATGGATATCCAGGGCCGGTTCTGATATAAAAAAGCGTATTGACGAGGGTGGAATTCAGGTACCCAGGTAGGTCTTTAAAAGTTTGCACCGGGATGCCGTGCGTAGTTTGGTAATGGCTTTATCCTTGATCTGCCGTACCCGCTCCCGGGTAAGGTTAAAGTGTTCACCGATATCTTCGAGGCTCAGGGCATGGTCAACGCCAATGCCAAAGAAAAACCGGATAACATCCTTCTGCCTTTCGGTCAGTGTGCTTAACGACCGGTCTATTTCTGTTTTCAGAGATGCTTTAAATGCCAGTTCATCATCGGTATTGGCAGCATTATGATTTACAAGAACATCGATCAATGTACTCTCTTCCCCGTCGGCCAATGGCTGGTCCATGCTTACATGGCGGGCAGCCACACCCAGTGTGGCAGCAATTTCCTCTGCATCCATGTCCAGTAAAAAAGCGAGTTCTTCCGGGGTGGGTTCCCTTTCAAATTCCTGCTCCAGCTGTGAAAATGCTTTGCTGATACGGTTTGTTAAACCAACTTTATTCAACGGCAACCGAACGATCCTTGATTGTTCAGCCAGTGCCTGCAGAATGCTCTGGCGTATCCACCAAACGGCATAGGATATGAACTTGAAACCCCGCGTCTCATCAAAACGCTGTGCTGCCTTTATCAGGCCCAGGTTCCCTTCATTGATCAGGTCGGGTAATGTCAATCCCTGGTTTTGATATTGCTTTGCCACTGATACCACAAAACGAAGATTTGCTTTGGTAAGTTTTTCCAAAGCCTTCTGGTCTCCCTGCTTGATACGTATGGCTAATTTAACTTCTTCTTCCGGAGTTATTAATTCTACTTTACCGATCTCCTGCAGATACTTCTCTAAACTCTGGCTTTCACGGTTTGTGATAGACTTAGTGATTTTTAGCTGACGCATACTCATAAGCCTGTTGGTTTAAAGGTTAAGTTCGAAATGGATATGGGTTAATAACTTGTTAAATTTTTACAAATCTATTAACGTAATTTATATTATTTATGATATGCAGCCAAAAAAAAAAATCTAAAACACTGGGTTTCAGAAGTTTGAAATTGTTTTTGTTTAACATTTATATATTATAAGTAAAACAAAAAAAGTCAAATAAATAATTTGATAAGCAGATTATTTTGTTATTATTGCAACATTGCAACGATATCTAAACCAAAAGGATGAGTAAGAAAGTTTTATATACATTAGAATACCCTGTAAGATGCTCTCCAAGTATTTTATATGAATTTTTGATTTCCCCTGCGGGTCTGCAGGAATGGTTTGCAGATAAAGTGGATGAAAAAGACGGGGTTTACAGTTTTTCCTGGAACGGTACGCAGGATAAAGCCCAGTTGCTGGAAACAGAAGAAGATAAGTTTGTACGTTTTCGCTGGGACCATATGGCAAAGGATGAATACTTTGAGTGGCGTATTGAAAAATCGGAAGTGACCAACCAGACCATTTTATTGATCAGCGATTTTGCCGATAAGAAAGATATCAAGGACCAGAGCCAGCTATGGGAATACCAGGTGAAGGAATTGTTTCACCGCCTGGGAAGCTGATCGTTCAGTAACTGCATCATTTCACGAAAATGCGCTTCAAGCATTTTGGGTATTTCATTCCAGGCATCCAGCGGGAATCGTACGGCCAGTTTTACAAATTGTTCCTGGGTGATCCTCTTTTCAAATTCCTCCCTGGTAAGATCCCCAACGGAGCAGTAATTATTTTCTTCAAAGTGATGTTGCCATGGATCATCATTGACGCACACATAAAAATCATTCCGCTGCATCCTGTCAAAGCCCGAACACAGGTCTTTCTCAAACATTGTTTTGTACGTTCCGGATAACTGGAGTGTGAGGCTGAAAAAATTACCCCACCAGAACATGGTACGGACGGCAAAGATATTTTCTCCTTCAAAGCACCGGGGATAATCCAGCATCACGTACGGCAGCTGGCGGTAGTTTTCCCCTTTCGATATTTTTGCTGAAGCCCGGGCAACAGGCACGGGCAATGAAACCTGTTCAACAACTGCCCGATAGTTTTCCGAAAGCTGGCCAAACATCCCGTACAGTTTCCCTATAACAGCATGTTTCGTTAAAATCCAGCCGGTATTGTTTACCAGTTGCAGTTCCTCAGCAGAAAGAGTTAATTTTGACCGATGCTTCATATGAAACGTCAAATTACTACAATTACCGTTCACCAGACCTCCAGCGGGGCATGATAAAAAAATTAGACAAGCTTATTCTCAAGGCATTCATCGGTCCGTTCATCATAACGTTCTTCATCGCTTTTTTTGTGCTGATGATGCAGGGCCTGTGGAAATACCTGGACGACCTGGTGGGCAAAGGGCTCGACTTCATCACGATCGGAAAATTCCTCTGGTATGTGAGTGCTTCCATGCTCACGCTGGCCATGCCCATCGCCATACTTATCTCTTCCATCATGACCTTTGGCAACCTGGGAGAAAGTTTTGAACTGGTGGCCATCAAATCATCCGGCATTTCGCTGCTGCGTTTCATGCGGCCCCTGGTCTGGGTATCGATCTTATTCTGCGGCATCACGTTTGTTTTTGCCAATTACGTCATCCCCTATGCCAACCTGAAATTTGTGGCCCTGTACAATGATATTTATTACAAGAAACCGGCCTTTGACCTGAAAGAGGGTGTCTTCTTCACTCATATACCCAAGTACGCCATCAAAGCAGGGAAAAAAGATGCCGATGGAAAAACCATTCACAATGTGCTGATCTATGAACAGACCAATCCCATCCAGAACAACAGCATCATTGCTGAAAAAGGCGTGATGCGTATCTCCGATGATAAAAAATTCCTCGAATTCAACCTGCAGAACGGGTACCGCTACCAGGAGAATGGAAATACCGGCGACACAGCCACCGAATTCATAAGGCTTGGTTTCAGTTCCTTTAAAAAATTATTCGACCTGAGTGCGTTGCAGAAGCAAAATACGAACGACAGCATTTACCGCAACAACTTTAAGATGTTAAGCGCCGGGCAGATAAACAGGTTCCTGGATTCGCTGACCCGGATGAATGACAGTTTGAACGTTCGGACTGCCCGTTCCTTTGATATGTATTTGCACTATACCATGGTTGCTGACAGTACCTGGAAAAAGATCCCAAAAGCCTTTTCAAAATACAACAGCTTCGATTCGCTTTTACCTGACTCGGCCCGCTTGCAGGTAAAAGATGCTGCCAAAAACATAGCCGGTAACCTAAAGATCAATGTAGAGAATGCTGCCAGCGAAACCGAGAACCGGAAAACAGAGATCCGCTATCACAAAATAGAATGGCACCGTAAGTTTTCCTTATCCATGGCCTGTTTTGTCCTGTTCTTCCTCGGCGCCCCGCTGGGTTCCATCATCCGCAAAGGGGGCTTTGGAATGCCGCTGGTAGTAGCCATCGTGTTCTTCCTGATCTTTCACCTGCTGAATATGTTCGGCGAAAAGTTCGTGAAGGAGAGCATCACTTCCCCGTTCATAGGAATGTGGCTGGCCGTACTGGTGCTGACACCCGTTGGTGTCTTTCTTACCTACAAAGCCATGCACGACTCACAACTTTTCAATAAAGAATATTATTACCGTTTCTTTAAGAGGGTACGCAACCTTTTCGGCCCATCAAAAAGAAGTTCAACCACCTAAAACCAAGATCATGGCAACAAAGAAAGCAACCAACCGCAGGGAATTCATTTCCACTTCGCTGAAAGGAGGTTTGGCCATTACCGTCGGGCTTGGCGCTGCCTCTCCACTCCTGCAGTCTTTTTCAACCCAACCCAATATAGCATCCCCCGGATCTAACACCGGCTTCGACCAGCAACCACTGCCTTATAAATACGATGCACTGGAAAATGTGATCGACAGCATGACGATGGAGATCCATTACAGCAAACATGCAGCGGCTTATTCAAAAAATGTAAAAGAGGCAGCACTCGCTGAAAAAGTGGATACCCATAAACCCCTGGAAGAGGTACTGGCAAAAATATCTTCCTACTCGGCCAAAATGCGGAACAACGGCGGCGGGCATTACAACCACGAAATGTTCTGGCAATGCATGCAACCCAAAAAAGAAGGCAATGCACCAACAGGCAATTTGCAACTGGCAATTGGCAAGACTTTCGGCTCACTCGATGCGTTTAAAAAACAATTCTCCGATGCAGGCAAGAACCGCTTTGGCAGCGGCTGGGCATGGTTGTATATGGATAAGGACAAAACCCTGCGGATCGGCTCCACACCCAACCAGGATAATCCCCTCATGGATATCAGCGACATCAAAGGATTTCCATTACTGGCCCTGGATGTTTGGGAGCATGCCTATTATTTAAAATACCAAAACAAAAGAGCGGATTATATAGACAACTGGTGGAACGTGGTGAACTGGAATTATGTGCAGGAGCGGTTTGATAAAATGAGTTAAAGAACTATAAGCTAAGAGGGCGAAGGAGGAAAAGAGAAAGTGCAGTCTCCTCTATCGGCTCCTTTCCTCCTTTGTCCACTTAGCTAAAATAATAACCATGAAAAAGCTGCTGCTCCCCATTTTCTTCATTGGTACCATTGCCATGATGATCGTGATGGCTAAGACCGGCGCCAGCTTAAAAACACCTGCCACGCCGCTGGGCATCCTCGACCTGGAGTTTGCTTATAATACGGCAAAAACAGCTGTTGTGATGAATGCATGGACGTCAACGGCTGGCATGGATAATATTGCCGCAGCAAGATCAAATACCTGGTTCGACTTCCTGTTCCTATTCTTTTACTCCATCTTCTTATTTCTTGCCTGCAAAAAAATTGCTCAAAATATCCAGGGGCCGGTATCCCGGGCAGGTAACATGATTGCACTTGCAGCTTTGCTTGCAGGCTTTTTAGATGTGCTTGAAAATCTCGGGATGCTGGTCTCACTCAGTGGTCATGTTTCCGGCACCATTGCTTTTCTCACTGTATTTTTTTCGGTGATAAAATGGGCGCTGGCATTGATCGCTGTGCTGTATGTGCTGACCGGGCTGCTGGCTCTGGGCTGGCAAAGGTTCAGAAATCAACCAACCCCTTAAATGGGCTCAGCCTTTGCATTAGGCAGAACCCCTGGGAGGTCCAACTAAAGCAAAGGCTGATAAACCTGCCAGCCGGCAGGCGGGTTGGCAAACAATCTGGAGCAAAGATATAGGCGTAAATCTGATCTGCTTCCGGCAGTGCATAATTTTATTCATAAAAAATTGTTACAAAATTGCTACCTGTATTTATCCTCTCATTTTGCGGATCCCGGAAAGAACCATCCATAGGCCGATAATACCGAATACAGAGGCGGTGGTGGTTTTGCCAAACGTTTTCAGCAACCAGTTCAAATGCTGTACCCTCGTGGATCCCGAATCCGGGTAAATGGTATGGGCTATATAATATACAAACAAACCGGCGCCGATAACCACCAGGTCTGTGATGATCAAAGCCATCCCATTGAATTTATCAGATTTCACCGGTTTTTTTTATTTTTAGAATTTGTACAACAAAAGCCTTAAAAATAGTTGTAAATCTACTCCACCCGGCCTTTGAACCAATACCGGGCAATGGGTATTTTAAAGTTGAAAACAACTTATCTTCGTTTCCCTAAAATAAAATACTATGTCACAGGTTTGGAAAGATTACCAGGAAAAAAATAAAGACCGTTTTTTAAGTGAAATGATGGACCTGCTTCGCATTCCATCCGTAAGCGCCAAGAGTGAACACGGACCGGATATGCTGAAATGTGCCGAAGCCGTTAAGAAAAGTTTACTGGATGCCGGCTGCAGCAAGGCCGAAGTGATGGCTACCGACGGCCACCCGGCTGTGTATGGCGAAAAGATCATTGACCCGTCCAAACCAACCGTACTGGTATATGGCCACTACGATGTGCAGCCACCGGAACCGCTGGAATTATGGAAGAACCCCCCGTTTGAACCAACGATCATTGACGGGAAAATATTTGCCCGTGGCAGTGCCGATGACAAGGGCCAGTTTTATATGCATGTGAAGGCACTGGAGATACTCAGCAAGACAGATTCCATGACGACCAATATTAAATTCCTGATCGAAGGAGAAGAAGAGGTAGGCTCACCCAACCTGGGAAAATTTGTAGCTGCCCACAAAGACCTCCTGAAAGCAGATGTGATCCTGATCAGCGACAGCTCCATGCTGAGCATGGAAAATCCTTCATTGGATACAGGCGTACGGGGACTGAGTTATATCCAGGTGGAAGTGACCGGCGCCAACCGTGACCTGCACAGCGGAACTTATGGCGGCGCTGTGGCCAACCCCATCACCATCCTTTCAAAAATGATCGCCAGTTGCCACGATGAAAATAACCACATTACCATCCCCGGATTTTATGATGACGTGGTGGTGGCCGGGCCGGAAGAAAGGGCCCTGATAAACAAAGCCCCTTATGATGAAAAGGAATACATGGATGATTTGGGTGTGAAAGAACTCTGGGGCGAAAAAGGATACAGCACCTATGAAAGGACCGGCATACGCCCTACCATTGAAGTGAACGGTATCTGGGGCGGCTATACCGGCGAAGGAGCAAAAACAGTGCTTCCTTCAAAAGCCTATGCAAAGATCTCAGCCAGGCTGGTGCCCAACCAGTCTTCTGATAAGATGACTGAAAAACTGTTGACCTATTTTAAATCCATTGCTCCCAAATCGGTGGATGTAAAAGCGGAACTGCACCACGGCGGCGAACCATACATGACACCGATCGACAGCAAGGGATACAAGGCTGCAGCCAAAGCAGTGGAAACCACGTTTGGTAAAGCGCCCATCCCGGTTCGTGGTGGCGGAAGCATTCCCATCTGCTCTATTTTAGAAAGAGAACTGGGCATCAAGATCATCTTCATGGGCTTTGGACTGGATAATGATAACCTGCACAGCCCGAATGAAAAGTATAATATCGAGAATTATTACAAGGGCATTGAGACCATTCCTTATTTCCATAAGTATTTTGCGGAGATGAACTAATTGAACAGATCAAAAATAAAAAACCCCGGCAAGCCAGTGCCGGGGTTTTTTATTTTCTTAATTTACTTTATGAAAAAGATCTTCTCTCTTTTATTTTTTATCATAAACGTACATGCCATGTCTCAAACAACCATACAGGGTGAATATTATTTCCGGAGGACCGAAATGGCTTCCGGTTTTAATTTTTCAGCAGAAGGAAAGTTCCGGTTCTTCTTTTCTTATGGAGCGGTGGACCGTAGCGCCAGTGGAAGTTTTACAGTGGAAGGAGAAATGCTAAAACTCAAAAGCGACAAAGAACCCGGGAAGGATTTCAGTATCACCGGGCAGCGTAAGCAGGCAAAAGGATATACCCTGGTATTCAGCCACCCCAATAACTATTTACTGAAAAATATCCGCTGTATTTTCACTACCGGTGGCAACAGGCAGGAAGTATGTACCAATGATAACGGAGAAGTTCATATTGACCTTCCGCATTGCGATACCATTTATGTGCAGCATATGCTTTACCCTGACATTGCCACGTTGGTAAAGGACAAAGCAAATGATAACAACCATTTTTCCCTTTCCCTTAACCCTTCGCTTGAACAGGTAAGTTTTAAGGGAATTGATCTTACAATTGTAAGTGACAAGGTCCTGACCTGTCTCCCCAATTATTTCCTCAGCATGCCGGATATCAGGTTTGTTAAACAGTAAATCAATCCGCAAACAATGGCAAAAGCTATTAAACCAAAGACCCCGCTTACTGCAAAAAATTTCATGGAACGCCTGAAAGCGCTGCAATCGGATGCGGAATTGAAAAAGATACAGCGCTACTTTAAATCGGGTGAGGGAGAATACGGCGCCGGTGATATATTCATGGGCGTGAAGATGGGAAGCCTGTTTGCACTGGCCAAGGAGTTTGCCGGCATGCCGGTGAAAGAACTGGAGAAATTGATGGAGAGTCCGATCCACGAAGCGAGGGCCGGCGCCATCAGCATCATGGACAAGGAATCGAGGAATAAGAAAATTGCTGCCGGGCGCCTGGAAGAAATGTACAAACTGTATTTGCGCCGCCACGACCGGGTGAATAACTGGGACCTGGTTGACCTGGGTTGTTTACACATGACGGGATCTTTTCTCTTTGACAGATCCCACGCTGTTCTGTACAAACTTACCCGTTCAAAAAATATATGGGAACGCCGTACAGCTATTCTCAGCACCTGCTACTTTATCCGGCAGGGCGAAACAGGCGATACATTTAAAATTGCAGAGATCCTCGTCAACGATGAAGAGGACCTGGTCCATAAAGCCACCGGCTGGATGCTCCGTTTTGCCGGTGATAAGGATAAACAGGAACTGAAAGGTTTTTTGGACAAATATACTGCTACCATGCCCCGTACCCTGCTGCGCTATTCTATAGAAAAACTGGATAAGAAACAGCGGGAGCATTACATGAACCTCAAAAAGGCGGGATGAGGATATAAATCCCTGCTTTTTCAACTCATTGTATTTCCATGAATCTGGCGTATTTTGCAGGTTCGTAAATTGAAAATCATGAAAGTTACATTATACACAGCCGTAATTATCTTCAGTTCAGTACTTGCTTCCTGCGGGGGCAGTAATAAAGAAGATGCCGTTGATAAGGAATTGATGAAGGCTGCCACGGAAGGAAAACCTGCACAAAATTCCGATACCCTGCCCGTAACCCAGCCCGTGATCACTCAGCCTGCAGCACCTGTTGTAAATGGCCCAGCCCCGGTAACAACGCAACCCGTTACACCGGGTAACAATATAACCATACCTGCCACGCAACCCGTAACCATCAATACACAACCCAGTGCGCAAACATCTGCTGCCGGCATGAACCCGGCCCATGGTCAACCCGGCCACCGTTGTGATATTCCCGTTGGTTCGCCGCTCAACAGCAAACCACAACCAACAAACCCTGCTGCAAACATCAGCACAACACCTGCTGCAGCACCTACTATAACACCTACAGCACAGGCAACGGCCCCCGGTATGAACCCACCACACGGACAACCCGGTCACCGTTGCGATATACCGGTTGGTTCACCGCTTAACAGCAAGCCACCCCAGGCAACCATTACACCAGGAACTACAACTCCTAAAGCAGACACTGCAAAGAACAGGTAAGTCGCCTTTTTAAAATAACCTGTATTAAAATAAAGGAAGTGGCCATGTGGAAACCTTCCCCGGCCTGCCATGAAAAATATCATTGCCGTTTATGAATACGAAGGAAAAGACCGGGATGACCAGTTGCTGATGGTGACCACCGATAAAAAATAAAGCTGGCAGATATCCCCCTTACCTCATATATGTTCATGTTGAATGAAGAGAGAAGGGGTAAAAATATTACCGATTCAAAGAAGGAATGATCACCTGGGGTATGTTAAATAAAAATAGATTATTACTAACTAAGCATTTACAACAGGGGAAAATCTTAATGTGAATAAATATCCCGGCCTGTGGTAGCTATTATAAGCAGCGAATCATAGCTTTACATCGTCTTACACTCAAGTTCCCATTCCGTACCTATCCTCTGAACGATCATTTTGTATTCATTGTTTTATCTCAAAAGCTGTTTTGTTTAATATCCTTTGAATTGCACGGTATGTTACCGGGTCATCAATTCAACATCACCCGGCAACTAATATCCACTTCCTTTAAACCTCCGGGTTAAAAACCACTCTTTATTGAAAAGCGTATATCATCCTGTGGGTGTATATACCGGTAAAACAGAAACGAGAAAACAACTACACCTCTAAAACAAGAATTATGAAACATGTATACACTGTACACACAAAACTGATAGAAGGCAAAACCTACTATTTCGTTAAAAAGATCATGACCATTCCTGAACTTGGTGAAGCAGCCAACCTGGTAACCGGTTATGGTATGCATACCGATTTTGAAAAAGCCTGTAACATAGCCAGCATAGATGACCCGGCAGCCAGGAAGCAGCTTTGGGCTGAACTGGAACTGCAGCACAAACCTAAAGAACCGGCAAAAAAACCATCCATAGTGATTACCGATTCGGTAAATAAATGGCTGGCAGAAGTTGGAGTGGCTGTACTAAACTGATCGCCCTCTTAAAGCACAGGGGTACCTCCCCATCAAAGCCCATAAACCAGCAAAGTTTTTTAAAAATCAGCCCCGCTCTTTCAAGCGGGGCATTTTACTTAGAATACAAACACAAACGTCTTTTGGTTCCGCCAGGATCTGATCCTGGGCGGAATCATAATATCAATCGGGTTTCTTCCCGTCTAAAAAACTGTTGATGGTGCTGATCTCTGCCTGGTTATTATCGTCTGACTTAACGGTGTAATTACTGTAAAAACTTTCTACATCTGCAATGGAATTATGGAGTTCCATATTGCGGCGAAGGTAAGCAGGCACCGTTTCAAACTCATTGTTAGGGTCGGCTGCGTTAATGTTGAACGACAAGTTACGCAGTTTTGCAATCCGCTCCATGGCCCGGCGCCTAAGGTCTTCTGCTTCGTCCTGCATGGCAGGCTCCTCAACATCAGACATCCTGATGGGCTGAGTTTGTTGTACATGTTGCTCCTCCTCCGCCGCTTGATGGGATTTAACCACCAGCTGCATTTCGATCACAGGTTCGTCTTCCTGTTCTCTCGTTTGCACCTGCGGTAGCTCCTCAGACGGATTGGATTCTGGTTTTGGCTGCTCCTCCACATAGATCTGTGCAGGTTTAGCCAGGTATCCTCCTGACGAGGGAGAATTGCTAGCGTCTTTATTAACTACGGGAATGTTCTTCTGGATTTTTGCTTCAGCAGTTGGCTTTTCGGGGGGTGCTGGACTCGGGATATCAAATTCTATTACAGGAACCTGATCGGATGCCGAAGATATTTCAAAAAACTCCGGAGCTGCATCCATTTTGTCCACAGTATTTTTACGCGGTAGTTCCACGTTCAGCACGATCACTTCGTCCGTTTCTTTTAAGGTGGGCATCATGTCTGCTACATCATCCTTCATGGCAGGCAACTCCGTGATCTCGGCAATTGCTTTTTCCTCTTCTTTCTCATCAAACTGAAGCGTAGGCTGTTCCAGTACCTTGGCCGCTTTCTCTGCAGGTGCTGCACTTCCTTTGGCCGGCATCTCCAGTGTCATTACGATCTTCTCGTCCTTATTTTCTTCCTTTTTTGATTCTGGTTTTTTCTCAAAGGGGTCCTTATGTTCAAAACCGGTTGCGATCAGGGTAATGCCGATCTTTTCTCCCAGGCTGTTATCATAGCCCATGCCCAGTATCACATCGGTATCATCTCCCGCCTGGCTCAGCAAATAATTCTGTATCACTTCCACTTCATCCATGGTAAACTCGTGTTCGCCCTCGGCAGAATTGATATTGATCAGTATCCATTTGGCACCACGGATGTCGTTGTCATTCAGCAGTGGTGAATTGATGGCCTGCTCAATGGCTGATTGCGCCCTGTCATCCCCGCCCGCAGCAGCACTTCCCAGGATGGCCACACCTCCATTGCTCATAACGGTGCACACATCGGCAAAGTCAACGTTGATCTGGCCCGTGCTGTTGATCACATCGGTAATGCATTTTGCTGCGGTAGCCAGTACATTATCGGCCTTGGCAAATGCTTCCTTCATTTTTAGATTACCGAACTGGTGACGCAGTTTATCATTGCTTATCACCAGCAACGTATCCACATGGTTCTTCAGCAGCATTACTCCTTCTTCTGCCTGGGCGATCCGCTTCTTCCCTTCATAAGCAAATGGGGTAGTGACTATTCCCACCGTAAGTATACCCAGGTCCTTACAGATCTTTGCAAGGATGGGAGCTCCGCCGGTACCTGTACCGCCCCCCATACCAGCGGTGATAAAAGCCATCTTGGTATTCACTTCCAGGATGCGTTTTATTTCTTCGAGGCTTTCTTCCGTTGCCTGGCGACCGATCGCCGGGTTGGCACCTGCCCCCAATCCCTGGGTAAGGTGTGGCCCTAATTGTATCTTATTGGGCACTTTACTCAGCGCTATGGCCTGGGCATCGGTATTGCATATAATAAAATTTACGCCTTCAATTTGTTGCGAAAACATGTAGTTGACCGCATTGCTTCCGCCGCCGCCAACACCAATGACCTTGATGATGGAGGATTGTTCTTTAGGCAAATCAAAATGTATCATAGTTGTTTGTTTGGCCCCCTAAATCCCCCAAGGGGGAATTTTAAAGAGCAGTTAAAATTTACACAGTACCTGTTTCTGATAGGGAGAATAGGTACTGTACTTTGTTAATGGGTTAATATTTTTTTGTTTTAACATTAAATCTTCCACATCATCCCTGCGTCCTTATTCATCAATAATGCAAGACACAATCTTCGCTTCAATCTTCATTCCCGTCTTCCGGTTCCCTCTCCTTTGGAGAGGGGTTGGGGTGAGGCTGTTAAAGTTTTGCATCCTCCTCTTCCTTAAAAAGATCGATCAGCCCGTTCTTGAAACCATCCATAAATGTTTTCAGCGATTTACGCTGCTTCACTTTTACCGGGCCTGCTGCATTCTCCACATCCAGTGTTTCATCAACAGGCTGCTGCTGCAGTGAGCCGGGCACATCGATCTTCCTGAACTGCTCTTCAAACTGCTTGTTCTTGTTTTCATAATCGTTGTATCCTTTCAGTATAAGACCGATGCAGGTACTGTACATGGGCTTGGCCAGTTCCTCAATATGCCCGCCGGCCAGGTGTTCATTGGGATAACCGATCCGTGCATTCAAACCGGTAACATATTCGGTCAGCTGAATCAGGTGTTTCAGTTGAGAACCGCCACCGGTGAGTATCACACCGCCATTCAGCAAACGGGTATCCAGTCCCACCTGCTTTAAGTGATAGGTAACAAAATCCATGATCTCACTCATGCGTGCCTGTATGATGCCTGCCAGGTTCTTCACCGATATTTCCTTTGCCGGCATGCCACGCAAACCGGGTATGGTGATAAAGGCATTTGATTTTGCTTCATCACTCAATGCACTGCCAAACTGGATCTTCATCTGCTCCGCCTGTGTTTTTAAAACCCCCAGGCCCGTTTTTATATCATTGGTGATGTTCTCGCCCCCAAAAGGGATCACCGCTGTATGTTTTAATATGCCTTCATAAAAAACGGCCAGGTCGGTTGTTCCGCCACCGATATCCACGATGGCAACACCGGCTTCCAGGTCCTGGTCGCACATTACTGCCGCAGCAGAGGCCAGTGGCTGGAGCACCAGGTCTTTGGTACGCAGGCCTGCTTTTTCCACGCTTCGGTTGATATTGCGTATGGCATTCTTATCCCCGGTGATGATGTGGAAATTGGCACCCACTTTTACACCACTGTATCCAATGGGATTCGGAATGTTCTGAAAATTATCTACCGTGAACTCCTGCGGGATCACATCAATGATCTGGTCCCCGGCCGGAATATATGTACGGTACTGGTCTGCAACCAGCCGGTCAATCTCTTCCTGCCGGATCTCTTCTTCAATGGACTGACGCACGATATCCCCCCTCGTCTGCAAACTTTTTATATGGTGCCCTGCTATGCCAACATATACTTCACTGATCTCCAGGTTGGGGTTGGAGTCGTAACAGTTCTTCAGCGCCATTTCGATGGCTTTAATGGTTTGATCAATATTCAGCACCATACCGTGCTGAACACCATTACTGTTGGCACGGCCAAAGCCAAGTATCTCCAGCTTGCCATATTCATTTTTACGTCCGGCAATGGCGGCTATCTTGGTGGTGCCTATATCCAGACCTACGATGATGGGGTTTTCCTGATTCATAATTGTATGTTTTGTGTTTGTATTTGTGTTGTTAATGGTTCATAGTTGATAGTTCATAGTAGCTGCTAAATGGCTGAGGGTTCTGCTATGAACTATGAGCCATTTGCCATGACCTATTTACTATGAACTGTTATTAATACTCATTGTTTTTTTGCATTACGGCTTTTGGTTCCCGTTTAACTGGTTTTGGCGTCGCCGGCCCTGAGGCAGGTTTCGCATTTTGTTTTACCGGGGTCTTCGCTGTAGATACAGCACCTGTATTTGAAACAGGCGGTTTGACCGGGTCATCTTGTGGTTTCGGTTCTTCAAAAGTATTGGATGGTTGTGCAGACTCTTCCCGCTCTATGGATTGCTGAACCATACTGCTGTCAACGGTATTGCGTTCATTGTCCTGCTGTATAATTTGTAAAGAATCATTTGCCTGTTGTTTTGCCCGCTCTGCGATCGACTGCATGATCTGCAGGGTCCGCAGCGAATCTGCTGCTATATCTTCCGCCCCTCTTTTCTTTGCCACTACCTGGTTCTTATATTGTACATTGATCACACTGTAGTTATTCCAGCCGGCCTTTACCATTACTTCTTTATATAATAACTGCAGCTTGCTGAGTTTTTCTTCTGCGTCGCTGCCATTCCCAAAAACAATGAGCTGGTTTCCGATCTTCGGTATCATTTCAAATTCCCTGGCGGGGGTTATATCCACCTGGTCGATCAATGCCATGCGGAAAGAATCCTTTTGTATGGCAAGGCTGATATCCTTTATGGCGGCCAACAGGCTGCTATCGGCTTTTGACAACACTTTTGTATCAGAAGGAAAATTGGTGAACACCGGTAACCGGGCTGAAAATTTTTCACTCAGCGGCAGCATCGCCAGTTCATGATCAATATAAAAGGTATTGCCGCCAACTGTGAATACCCTTGCTACCGGTTCCCGCTCCTGTACATTCACCCGGAGTACCTCGTTGTTATCAAAGAACAATTCAGCCGCCTTCACCCAGATATTCTTTTCCAGTTCGGATTCCAGTTTTTTCAGGTTGAAAGAACCAATGGATTTCCCAACCGGGTCTCCCTGCTCAATGTTTTTTATGGAATGCAGGATATCAGCCTCATCCACAAAAAGGTTATTGTCTGCACCCGTTATGCTTATCTCTATTGCCCTGCAATGAGCCGAATCCTTTTTCTGCATTGCTGCCACCAGCAGCACAACAGAGCCGGTACCCAGCAATATCCATGCGGTTGCGATCAGGATGCCTTTAATACTGTATCGTTTTCTATTTTCCAATACGGCTTTCTATTATTTTTTTTAATGGTTCAACCAGTGTGTCGATGTCGCCTGCACCGGCTGTTATCAATAATGCTGTTTTATTATTCTTTAACCACGCTGCCAGTTCATTCTTTTGCAATACCCGTTTATTACCGGTCTTCATCCTGTTCAATATCATTTCGCTGTTAACCCCTTCCACCGGTAATTCCCTTGCCGGGTAAATGGGCAGCAGGATCACTTCGTCTGCCAGGTCAAGACTTTCAGCAAACCCATCAGCCAGGTCCCGGGTGCGGCTGTAGAGATGTGGCTGAAAAACCACCGTGCACTTCTTACCCGGGAATAATTTCTTTGCACCGCTTATCAATGCCCTCAATTCTTCCGGGTGGTGTGCATAGTCATCCACCATCACCTGTTCTTCATGCTTCACGATATATTCAAACCGCCGCTTCACTCCCCTGAAATCTGCCACTGCGGCTTTTATCCTGTCTTCCCCGATCTTTAAATGATCAGCAACGGCAATGGCTGCCGTCACATTCTCCACATTGTGCATGCCTCCCATATTCAAAACCACCTCTTTTATTCTTCTATCCTTTATCACTACATCAAACCGGTAGCTTCCGTTGTGCATTGTTATAGCCGCTGCATGCACATCGGCATTTTCATCCTGCAGGTGATAGGTCAGGTGGACACCTGCTTGCAGGTCCGCATTTCTTTTCAATCCATACTTGCTCAGCAACAAGCCACCTGGTTTTATTCTGGCCGAGAAGTCAATGAATGCCTGCTCCATCTGCGCTGCAGTGCCGTAAATGTCCAGGTGGTCAGGATCCATGGAACTGATGATGGCCACGTCCGGGCTCAACTTCAGAAAACTCCGGTCGTATTCATCAGCTTCCACCACGCAAACATTTTTTTCATCGGCCCAGAAGTTACTGTTATAGTTCACCGCAATTCCTCCCAGGAAAGCATTACACCCATAACCACTATGCCGCAATATGTGTGCAACCATGGTGCTGGTGGTGGTTTTACCATGTGTACCCGCCACGCAGATATTAAAAGAACCGTTGGTGATGATGCCCAGCACATCGCTGCGTTTCACCACGCTGTAATCATTCTGTAAGAAATAATTCAGCTCTTTATGGTCCTTCGGGATCGCCGGTGTGTACACCACCAGGTCTGCTTCCTTGTCAATGAACGCAATGTCATCTTTAAAATGAACCCGTATCCCTTCTTTCACCAGCTGCTTCGTCAATTCCGTTTCCGTTTTATCATATCCGCTTACCAAAACACCCTTCGAATTAAAGTACCTGGCCAATGCACTCATCCCGATGCCCCCGATCCCCAGAAAATATATTTGCTTTACCCCCTCCGCCCCCTCAAGGGGGAACGTTGGCTCTTTTATATTTTTTCCCTCTTCCATATATTAAATCCGTTTCAAAATTTCTGCAGCAATTATCTCATCGGCATTGGTGATACCCAGTTTTCCTATATTGCTCTTCAATTCCTGCTGTTCACGTTCATCCATCGCTAAAGCGGTTACCGCCGGAACCAACCGTTCTAACGCCTCACTGTCTTTTATCATTATGCCGGCATTTTTATTAACTAAACTTTGTGCATTCACGGTCTGGTGATCTTCTGCTGCGTATGGAAACGGAACGAATATCACGGCCTTTCTCATCACACATAATTCAGCAATGGCCATGGCGCCACTCCGGCTTATCACCAGGTCGGCAGCAGCATAGGCATATTCCATCTGGTTGATGAAATCACCGGCCCAGATATTCTTCCTGCCGGCTGCCCTTTCTCTGGCCTTTGCCGCATAAGGTTTACCTGTTTGCCATATCAACTGCAGGCCGTTCTTTTCAAATGCGTCCAGGTCCTTATCCAATGCTTCATTGATGCTTTTTGCACCCAGGCTCCCGCCGATCGAAAGCACTGTTTTTTTCACCGGGTCAAGCCCGAAAAATCTTATCCCCTCTTCCCGGGTCACTGCCGCCTTTGAAATAGCCGATCTTACCGGGTTACCGGTAACCTGGATCTTGTTTGCCGGGAAAAATCTTTCCATCCCATCGCTGGCCACAAAAACCCGGGTTGCTTTTTTACCCAGCATGATATTGCTTTTGCCGGCAAAAGAATTACTCTCGTGAATGAATGAGGCAATTCCCTGCGCCTGTGCAAACCGCAGCACCGGGAAACTGGAATACCCGCCAACACCAATTACGGCTGTTGGCCGGAATTTTTTAAATATGCGTCTTACCTGTATAAAACTTTTGACCAGTTTAAACGGTAAACCGATATTCTTTATCAAAGAACTCCTGTTAAAACCGGCTATATCCAATCCTTCAATCTTAAAACCTGCCTGTGGTACTTTTTCCATTTCCATTTTCCCCTTGGCACCTGCAAATAATATTTCCGTTTTCGGTTCCTGTTTTAAAATGGCATTTGCAATGGCAATTGCCGGGAAAATGTGTCCACCCGTTCCGCCTCCTGCTATGATTATCTTGCCCCCTCCGCCCCCTAAAGGGGGAACTTTTGCAACTTTTTGGTTTTTATCATCATTCATTTTCTATAACAGTTCAAATTCATTTTTTAATTCTTCGCAACAATCTTCCCCGTAGTTCCCCCTTTAGGGGGCGGAGGTGGCTTCTTTTCCCTCTAACTGCTCCACGTTTCTTGCCACACTTAAAATGATACCGATGGATAAACAGGTGAATAAAAAACTGCTTCCTCCCATACTTATCAGCGGCAACGTAACACCCGTATTCGGAAAAATATTCACGTTAACACCCATGTTGGCTATTGCCTGTATCACCAGCATAAAACTCAGCGCCAGCGCCAGGAAAGCGCCGAATGCATAGGGGCACTTACGGTAAAGCCTGATACAACGGTACAGGAACAACAGGTAAATAAACACAATGAATGTGCCTCCCAGGAAACCATACTCTTCCAGTATGATGGCAAAAATGAAATCGCTGTACGAATGCGGTAAAAAATTGCGGGCTTTGCTGTTACCGGGTCCTACCCCATTCCAGCTTCCGGTAGCTATGGCGATCTTTGCCTGGTTTATCTGGTATTGCTTTTCATTCACGTCTTCCTTCTTGCTGTACATAAAAGTCTGGATACGGCCGATCCATGTTGGTACACGGCCTACTGTGAAAACAGCCGGAAGGTCTTTAGCCCGTTGTTCTTTTTTATCGTAGGTACTTACCGCAACCGAGAATAAAATAACAACGGGTATCAGTGTAATACCGATCGTTACCAAAAGGTGTTTTGTACGCACCCTGCCAATGAACATCAGCATGATACTGGTACCGGCGATCAGCAGGGATGTTGAAAGATTGGAGGGGGCGATCAGCAGGCAAATGATGCCTACCGGTATGATGATGGGCAGAAACCCCTTTTTAAAATCCTTGATCACATTCTGTTTTCGGCTCAACTGCCTGCTCAGGTACATGAACAGGGCAAGTTTTGCCATATCAGATGTCTGGAAGGTCATATTGATCACCGGGAGTTTGATCCACCGGGTTCCTTCATTCAGTTTTACACCGAAGAAATATGTATAGATCAGTAAGAATACGGAAGCCACGAACAGTACAGATGCGACCCGTGAGTAGATGGTATAATTCACCCGGTGTGCAAAATAAATAATGAGTACGCCCAGAATGATAAAGCCAAACTGCTTGAACAGGTAGCTTTCGGTACTCTTACTGTATTTATAGGCCAATGAACCGGTACTGCTGTACACGACCAGGAGACTCACCAGTGTGAGGATGATCACAATACCCCATATAACACGGTCTCCTTTGGTCTTGTTAACCAAATTGCCACCCATATTACTGATGTTGGGTGTAAAGAAAGACCGTATGTTCACTTGTTCTGCCATTCCCCTATCCCCTAAGGGAGATTATCTATGTTTATTTTTTTAGAATCTTACATTCAGTTTATAATTTCTATTCCTCTTCGCTTCCATCTTCGCTCCTTCCCCCTTTAGGGGATAGGGGCTATAACTCCTTAACTGCTTTTTTAAACTGGTTACCCCTGTCCTCGTAATTTTTGAAAAGATCAAAACTGGCACAGGCCGGGCTTAACAACACCACATCCCCTTTGCTGGCAAAATGAAATGCCGACTGTACCGCATCTTTTGCATTATCCGTATTCACGATCAGGGGAACGACATCTGAAAATGCCTCGTGGATCTTGCGGTTATCGGTTCCCATACAAACGATCGCCCTGACTTTTTCTTTGACCAGTTCTTTAAGCAATGCATAATCATTTCCCTTATCCACACCGCCCAATATCAATACCACGGGTTTCTCCATACTCTCCAGAGCATACCAGGTGCTGTTCACATTCGTGGCCTTGCTGTCGTTGATGAATTCAACATTCTTAATGGTGGCAACCGTTTCCATCCTGTGCTCCAGGGTTTCAAAGGTCTGGAGGGCCTCCCGTATCTTTTCCTTGCGGATATCAACAGCGGTGGCGGCCAGGCTGGCGGCCATACTGTTATAGTGATTGTGCTTTCCTTTCAGGGCAAAGTCTTCTATACTCATCTGCATCTCTTCGTTTTTCCATTTCAGGTGCATTTTTGCATTGAGCAGGTAAGCACCTTGTGGCAGTTGTTTACTCATGGTAATTGGGGCTAGTGTTGATTTAATGGAATAGTTGCTGATCGTTTTCGCGGTTACCTCATCATCGAGGTTATAAATAAATATGTCTTCCGGTTGCTGGTTCAATGCGATGCGGTACTTGCTGCTTATATAATTCTCAATTTTGTACTCATAGCGGTCGAGGTGGTCTTCGGTGATGTTGGTAAGCACGGCCACATCGGGCCGGAATGTCTTGATATCATCCAGCTGAAATGAACTGATCTCTGCCACGTAAAGCGGCTTGGGATCCTCTGCCACCTGTTTTGCAAACGAATAACCCACGTTACCCACCAGGGCACAGTCGGCGCCGCCCGTTTTACATATGTGGTAGGTCAATGCCGTAGTGGTTGTTTTACCATTGCTGCCGGTAATGGCAATGATCCTGCTGTTCCCTTTATAGCGGTATGCAAATTCAATTTCGCTGATGATGGGGATGCCCTGGCCCGGATCTGTTTCACCAGTTCATTCTTTTCCGGGATGCCGGGGCTCTTCATCACTTCATCGGCATTGAATATCTTTTCAGCAGTATGCTGCCGTTCTTCAAAATCAATATGGCCTGCTTTTAATTCCATCTTGTAATTGTCTTTTATCTCCCCGCCGTCACTTACAAACACGTCATACCCCTTTTGCATCGCCAGCAATGCTGCGCCAACGCCGCTTTCACCTGCACCGAGTATGACAAATCTTTTTTTCATTTTCAGAACCCGTCACTTTTAAAATGACGGATTAATTGGTTTTTCAATGGATAGAACTTAACGGGTTGTTGCCGGTCGGGTACATCAGGTTTTCCTGTTTTTGGATACTGGTCAATTTGAAAAACTTGAAATTTGGTCTTTTCAGATCTCCGTTGGTTTTTCAATAAACTCTTTATCTCAGCTTCAGCGTCACAATGGCCATCAGCACACTTAATATGGTTACGATCCAGAACCGCACTGCTATCTTGCTCTCGTGGTATCCCAGTTTCTGGTAATGGTGATGCAGCGGGCTCATTAAGAACACCCGCCTGCCCTCGCCGTACTTTCGCTTCGTGTATTTGAAATAGCCAACCTGTATCATCACACTTAAATTCTCCACCAGGAACACGAAGCAGAAAAAAGGTATCAGCAATTCCTTGCGTACGATAATTGCCAGTGCGGCGATGATGCCGCCCAATGCCAGGCTTCCGGTATCCCCCATGAACACCTGTGCCGGGTAAGCATTATACCATAAGAAGCCAATACATGCCCCCACAAATGCGGCAATGAAGATGGACAGTTCACCGAGGTTGGGGATATACATGATGTTGAGGTACTCGGCAAATTTTATATTGCCGCTAACATAGGCAAAGATGCCCAGGGCAATGCCTACCACGGCACTCACCCCTGTGGCAAGCCCATCGAGTCCATCGGTGATATTGGCGCCGTTACTTACCGCCGTTACAATAAAAATCACAATGATGATGTAAAGGATATAAGCATATTTTTCCCAGCTTTTGGGCAAAAGCTTTGTATAATTGAATTCATGATTTTTTACAAACGGAATGGTGGTGATCGGCGTTTTTACAATGGCAAAAATGTGCTCCCTGCCATCGATGTTGATAATATGGAATGAATCACTCATCAACTGTTCGCCGCGGCGTAACACAGAATCCTTTACATACTGAACATTGGGATTGTAGATCTCTCTTTCCACCACAACGCTTGGTGTGAAATAAAGCGTAGCCCCTACGATTATCCCAAGCATCACCTGGCCGAATATCTTGAACCGTCCTGCCAGTCCATCGCTGTCACTCTTTTTGTATGGGATCCCTTTTGCCTGTGCGATCCGTTTGGCACGTATTTTCAGGTAGTCATCAATGAAACCAATGGTACCCAACCAGACGGTACATAATATCATCAGCCGGATATACACTTTATCAAGATTTGCCAGCAGGATGGTTGGGATCAGGATCGCCAGCAGGATGATTATACCACCCATGGTCGGCGTTCCTTTCTTCTGCTGTTCACCTGCCAGGCCAAGGTCTCTTACGGATTCGCCCAGCTGTTTTCTTTGCAGGTACCGGATCAGCTTTTTACCATACACGGTTGTGATCACGAGACTTAATATCATGGCCAGCATCACCCGGATACTAAGGAACCGGTAGAGTTCACTTCCAATGAAGCGGTACCCTTCGGATTTCAGCCAGTCAAATAAGTGATACAACATAAATTCAGTTTGTAGTTTGAAGTTTATAGTTTACCAACTTCAAACTGTTTTACTTCTCTAACAGTTCAAACATTTCATTCAGCACCTTCTTGTCGTCAAAATCGTACTTCACTCCTTTTATATCCTGGTACTTCTCATGTCCTTTTCCCGCCACCAGAACAATATCTTCTTTACCGGCCAGGTTTACCGCAGTTTTGATAGCCTCCCTGCGGTCGGCTATTGAAATGGCTTTTTTTTTTGTAACTGCATTCAGTCCTGTTTCCATGTCCTTCAGGATCTCCAGGGGATCTTCGCTTCGTGGATTATCGGATGTGAAGATCACTTTGTCGCTGTACTCACAGGCCACTTCAGCCATTACCGGCCGTTTTGTTTTATCCCGGTCGCCGCCACATCCAACTACCGTAATGATCTTTTCATTTCCCCGGCGGAGTTTTTTTATGGTTGCCAGTACGTTCAGCAATGCATCGGGGGTATGGGCATAGTCAACAATGCCGGTGACCTTCTCATTCCTGCTGATGCGGTAATCGAATCTCCCTTCTGCCCCATCCAGGCTGCTTAGGGTCTGCAAGACGTTATCCCTATCTTCCCCCAGGCAAACCGCTGCACCATAAACCGCCAGCAGGTTATATGCATTGAATTCCCCAATGAGCCGGAAGTACACTTCTTTATCATTTACCGTCATGTGCAGCCCTTCCAGGCTGTTGTCGAGGATCTTTCCTTTGAAATCAGCCATCGTTTTGAGGCTGTAGAAATATTTCTTCGCATCCGTATTCTGCAGCATCACAGCCCCTCTTTTATCATCGGCATTGCTGATGGCAAAAGCAGATGAAGGCAGTTTATCGAACCATGATTTCTTTACCCGGATATACTCATCAAATGTTTTATGATAATCCAGGTGGTCGTGGGTGATATTGGTGAACAGGGCGCCTGCAAACTGCAAACCGGTAATGCGGTCCTGGTGAATGGCATGACTGCTGCATTCCATGAACACAAAGGCACAGCCTGCATCTGCCATTTGCCTGAGCAATGCATTAATGCTGACCGCATCGGGAGTTGTATGTGTTGCACTGATCACTTTATCACCAACCTGGTTCTGCACGGTGCTTACCAGGCCACACTTATACCCCAGTGCAGTAAACAGTTTCCACAACAAGGTGGCAATGGTTGTTTTTCCATTGGTACCTGTTACCCCGATCAATTTTAATTTTAGGGAAGGCTCTCCGTAAAAATTATGACTCATATAACCGGCAGCCTCTGCAGCATTCTCTACCTGTATGTAGGTTATCCCTTCTGCCGTTTTCCCGGGAAGTGATTCACAAACGATCGCCACTGCTCCCTTTTCAAGGGCGGCATCTATATAAACCTGC
Source organism: Chitinophagaceae bacterium (assembly GCA_016710165.1). NCBI lineage: Bacteria > Pseudomonadati > Bacteroidota > Chitinophagia > Chitinophagales > Chitinophagaceae > Chitinophagaceae bacterium. The sequence goes on from JADJLJ010000001.1 coordinate 1,578,675, forward strand.
CCGTCTGTCTTTGTTCCTTTTAATGCGATGAAGCAACAACCGGTGGAAGCAATGCGTGAATCAATGACAAGACTGTTCACCTCTACAGCCGTATCACCTGTTGCAGAGCGGATTGAAACCTTATATAGTATGTCTTGCAGTATCAATTCAGTATCAATTCAGTATCAATGAAATGGTTTGCGCTTTATTCGTAATTGTTCCGGCAGCCAATGACTGGTCGATCACTTTTCCCCGGCCGGTGGCTGTAACTTTCAGTCCCATATTCTCCAACAGGTACACAGCATCTTTCAGCCCCATACCAACTACATCCGGAATGGAGGAGCCGGTTACCCCGGAACCGGGTTTTGTATTCAAGATGCCGGTATTGCTGCGTAGCTTTAAAACCCTCCAGTAACCTGTATTTGCAGAGTCGGTGAATGGCATGTTCAGGTAACCAAAGAGGGAACCGAATTCATTTTTTGCCCCGTAATAATTGTATTGCGTACTGTCGGTTCCGGAAACAGCAGTATATCTTTTTGTACTGAGGTAACTTCCGTAAATGCGGTCGCTTATCTCCTTAAATACGGTTCCGGAAACATCGGCGCCATAAACCATTCTTGATTCCCGGCTGTTCTGAATCACTACGGCAATGGTATATTTTGGCTGCCCGGCAGGAAAATATCCAATGAATGATGCCTGGTAGATCTTATTCCCTTTGTTGTATCCCTTGTTGTTCATCGCAGTTACGGCAGTACCGGTCTTGCCGGCAATAAGATAACTGCTGTCTTTTATTTTTCTCGCCGTCCCGTGTTCCCCGTACACCACGGCCAGTAAACATTCTTTCACCTGGTTCAGTGTCTGGTCGCTGCATATTTTTTCCACCAATACCTGTGGCTGAATTGTTTTTACTTCCACCCCGTACTCCCTGACCGAACTCACCAGGTATGGCTTCATCATTTTTCCCTTGTCTGCAACTGCGTTATACAGCATCAGCATATGAAGTGGTGTTACCAGTTCCTCGTAGCCATGGGCCATAAAAGGGATCGTGGTCTTGCTCCAGCTCTTACTGCCTGCCTTTTTAATGAGGGGTTTGCCGGATGAAGCGGTTATATCCACCCCGGTCATCTGGTCTAACCTGAATTTGTGCAGGTGATCTATGAACCTGGATGGCTGTTCGTGATAGTACTGATCTGCCAGTTTTGCAAATGCCACATTGCTGCTTCGTTCAAATGCATCTTTTACCGTGATGACACCTGAACCCAGGTGAGAATCCCTGATCGGCAATCCATAAAAATTCTTCTGCCCGCCTTCGCAATCAACAATGGAATGTATATCTACATATTTATCCTCCAGCAGGCTCATCAGTGTTGCCAGTTTAAAGATGGAACCCGGTTCGGTTGCTTTGCCAATTCCATAATTCAGGTCTTCGGCATACGTACCATCATTCTGTTTTCCCAGGTTGGCGATCGCCTTTATCTTACCGGTAGCGGTTTCCATAACAATGGCAGTTCCATGCAGTGAATTGTTGCCCACCATCATCCGCATCAGGGCACTTTCGGTAACATCCTGGATGTAGGTATCCAGCGTAGAGATGATGTCTTTCCCGTTTTCGGGTTCCAGTTCGCCTCCATCCACCGGCATGTAAGCCCCGGCCATATATCTTACCAGTTGCTGGCCGGTCTTGCCTTTTAACAAACTGTCGTAACTCTGCTCCAGCCCTACATTGGAGGCATTGTTCCTGGAAAGTCCAATGGTCCTGTTGGCAAGGAGTACATAGGGATTAATGCGTTTATCCTTTGCCTCAATGATGAAGCCGCTTTTGTTCTTTCCCAGTTTTACCAAAGGAAAATCCCTGAGTTCCTTGTATTCAGAGAATGATAGTTTTTTCTTAAGACCATAGTACCGTTCCTTGTTTTTAAAGCCCAGCTGTAATAGTTTTTTGTACGCTGCAGGAGTTTTGTCTTTAAAGAGTCCGGCCAGGCAACTACTCAGTGAGTCTAAATTATCCCGGAACCGGATGCCGTTCTTTTCCCGTAAACCTTCTGCTCCAAAATCAATATAAACATCAAATACCGGAACCGATGTACTCAGCATGTTCCCATCCTCGCTGTAAATGGTGCCACGTTCGGCATCAATGGGCAGGTATTTTAAGTGCAGGTTGTTACCCAGATTTCTCCAGTACTCCCCTTCCACCTGCTGGATATAGAAAGACCTGCCCACCACTACTGCGCCCAGTAATACCATCCCTAAAAAACAGAGGTAAACTCTCCAGAGTATGTCTTTTTTTATATCCAAATGAACAAGCGCCTGACAGCGCATTTAAAATTGTTATCCTATTGCTGCCCCAATAAAAACGGGGGAGTTATTAATTCTTTTAAACCCAACGGCTCCACTGCCTTTATCAATTCGCTTGCCTTGCTTCTGAAAATAACCTCACTCTTGATCGTCTTATACTCATACTGCAGTTCCTTGATGTGCTTTTCTGTCACACTTATTTTTCTTGTCAGTTTATCAGCATAATGGCCATTGTAGATGTATAACACGGCCAGCATGGCCAGGAACAGGAAGAAAGGGATATTTTTCACCACCCACCTGTGGCTTAAAAATTTCTTCCAGTCAGTTTTTGACGTGGTTACCGGTACTTCCTTTGGCTGAATATCTTCTGGCATTGAGTAACTGTTCTGCTTGATTTAATATTCCGTCTGAAACTTTTACTTTTTTTCGGCCACCCGCAGCTTTGCGCTGCGTGAACGGCTGTTTTGCTTTAATTCTGCATCCGATGCGGTGACCGGTTTTTTGGTAATGATCTTAAGGGGGTTTTCGGCCCGCCGGCCAAATACATCATCGGTGCCTGTTTCATCAAATGTTCCCTGCCGGAAGAAATTCTTCACGATCCGGTCTTCCAGTGAATGAAATGTAATGACCACAATGCGGCCCCCGCTGTGCAATACAGAAACCGACTGCTGCAGCATTTCTTTCAATGCTCCCAGTTCATCATTCACTTCAATACGCAACGCCTGGAATACCTGGGCAAAGTATTTCTGTGGATTCCCTTTTACAATTGATTTCACCGCCGTCTTGAATTCACTGATGGTCCTGACGGGGGAAACCGACCGCTGTTCCACAATCGTTCTGGCAAGTGTTTTTGAATTGGTCACCTCGCCGTATTGCTCAAACATTTTATGCAGTTGCTGTTCGGAATAATCCCGGATAACATCTGCGGCTGTTTTTGGCTGGCGTTGATCCATCCGCATATCCAGTGCAGCATCAAAGCGGATCGAAAACCCACGTGCTGCTTCATCAAACTGGTGGCTGGAAACGCCCAGGTCGGCCAATATACCATCCACTGCCGTTATTTTATTCAGGCGCAGGAAGCGCTGAATATGCCTGAAGTTTTGGGGAATGAACAATACCCGGCTGTCTTTAGGGAGGTTTCCGGATGCATCCTTATCCTGGTCAAAGGCAATGAGTTTCCCGGTTGCATCCAGCTTTTGCAAAATAGCCTGGCTGTGCCCGCCACCGCCAAATGTGCAATCCACATAAATACCACCCGGTTTAATGTTCAATCCCTCCATGCATTCATTCAACAGGACAGGAACGTGATATTTGGCAGATTGATCCGTCAAGTAGTCAACAGATGGTATTTTGTCAGCATTACCCATACGTATCAACTATTCAACTTATCATTCCTCCTGTTCATCACTTCATTAGCAAGGTCGCTGAATGATTGTGGTGTAAAAGTTTCAAAGAACTGTTTATACTTACTTTTATCCCAGATCTCAATTTTGTTAACTGCCGAAACCAGTACGATGTCTTTTTCCAGCCCGGCATGTTCGGCAAGGTTCTTCGGCAGCAGTAACCTGCCGGCAGAATCCAGTTCCAGTTGCGTTGCCCCGTTTAAAAAGTACCGTCTGAATTCCCTTACCTTAGGGTCAAAATCATTCAGATTGCTGATCTCGGAAAAAATAGGTTCCCAGCTTTGTTGTGGATACAGGGTCAGGCACTTTTCAAAGCCCCTGTTTATGATGAAATGGGAGGATGCCTCTTCCGGTAGCTGCTTTTTAAAGCCCGCCGGTAAAAGGAAGCGCCCTTTGGCGTCTAAAGTTGCCTCATATTCACCTAGAAAACCTATCATTTTCAATTAATTAGCCCGTTATTTAACAGATATTTCCACAAAATAACACTTTTTCCCACTTCACGAACAAATTTGGTATAAAGTTTTTTTTCCACATGGTACTTTACTGTGGGGGCGTGGATTTGGGGCTATTAATCCAAATGAAGGTGTGAATTGGATGTGGAAAACTGTGGATTACTGTTAATTAACTGAGTTAAGCCCATAATTATGTCGCCACCAGGCTATTCAGGAAAGACCTTTGATCAGTAAACCAGGCATATAACCGGGAATGAAAGTAATTGTACTCATTGCACCAGGCAAGTACGCTGAATTATTGCAAACAGGCAGTACCGATCAATTTGTTTCAGCGAATGAGACGCCTGATCTCATTTCCTCTTTTCGCAAAAGACAATTCCGCTTTTAAATAAGCGATGAAGACGATTCTGAAAATCTGTAAACGGAATCCGGCAGTCATTACCTGGATTTCGTGGTACAAAAGAGTTTGGGATTGGTCACGGATCTGAGGGAAGAGGTTATGCGGCAGTTTGCAGTAAAGAATAATTTAGAGGATATAAAACAGTGCGCTGTAAGCAATGAATGGAGTGGTTTTAAACGGGTAGTGCCGGTCTCAAAAAGATGAATGGTCATTTGGCAAGCGGGATCGTAATCGTGAAACTGCTGCCTTTGCCCAGCACACTTTCTGCCTTGATCGTTCCGTGGTGTGCATCCACCATTTTTTTAACATAGCTCAATCCGAGGCCAAAGCCTTTTACATTATGCACATTGCCTGTGTGCGCCCGGTAAAATTTCTCAAATATCCGGTTCACTGTTTCTTTGGTCATTCCGATCCCGTTATCCTCGATCCTTATCTTTATGGAATTTCCTGCATTCTTTGTGCTGAGCCTGATGCAGAGATTCTCTTTTGAATACTTTACGGCATTGTCCAGCAGGTTGTTTATCAGGTTCGTAAAATGCACCTCATCGGCCAGTATGATGTCTTTTTCAGCTTCCATATTCACTTCCAGCCTGCCATTTTTTTCTTCCACCTGTAACTGGATGTTGTTTAAAGCACTGGCGATCAGATCATGGGCATCCATTCTTTTCAGTTTCAGCTGCACTTCCTGTTTATCCAGTAAAGCGGCCTGCAGTATGGTCTCCACCTGCTTGTTCATCCGCTTATTCTCTTCTTTGATGATGCCCGTAAAATACCTGGTCTTTTCCGGGTTGCCTGATACTTTCTCGTTTTTCAGGGCATCTACCGCAAGGGATATGGTGGCCAGCGGTGTCTTGAACTCATGCGTCATGTTATTGATAAAATCAGATTTTATCTCGCTGAGTTTTTTCTGCTTTAACAATGTCCGAATGGTGATGAAGAAAGCGGTTGTGATGATGATGGTGAAAAGTACCGCACCCAGGATGAACCAGATCATCTCTTTCCAGATAAGTGATTGCTGGTGGGGTACGATCACCGAAAGCAGTTCTTCGCTTACCAGGTTCTCAAAATTGCTTCCGCTCGGTGGCTCCAGTGCAAATACATGGCGCAGGTTGTTTGTATCGGCATAATATTTAAAGAAATCGTTGCTGTAAACCATATCACCGTTAATGGCATTCACCCGCACATTATATTCGAAGGGGTAGTGCTGGAGGTGATATTTATTAAATGCCATCCGGATGATATCAGCGATCTCATCCTTTGAAAACCGTTTAATGACCGAGGGTTTGAAATACTGCATCTGGAGTTTATCGCCGGGAAAAAGGAGATCGCTTTTTTTGATGGCAGGCATCAGGCTGCTCTTTTCCTGAGTGAGTATGCCTGATGCATAGGCGATCGCCTGAACGATATTGTCTTCCACCTGTTTATCCTTGATATCCTTAGCACTTTGTATCCATAATATCTGGAAAAAGATAAGTCCCAGCAACGAAAGCAGGATCAGCACCGTTATAATAGGAAAAATCTTCTTCATCTGCCTGTAAAGGTAAATCAGTATAAACCGGTAAAATACAGAAAACTATTTAAACACTAAATTTAACTAAGGTTTAGAATATTATTGAATGAACCCGCCACCCTGTACTGTTTTTTGCCGATTAAATATTACTTTAGAAATATGATTGAGCCAGGACCCGGCATATTACTGATAGCAGAACCTTTCTTAAAGGACCCGAATTTCATACGGACGGTCGTATTATTGTGTGAACACCGGGAAGAAGGCAGTTTCGGGCTTGTCTTAAATAAACAAATTGAACAAACCCTGGATGAATTAATAACAGACCTGGAAGGGTTCAGTTTCCCGGTGTATTATGGAGGGCCTGTACAGATGAATACCCTGCATTTTTTACACCAATATCCCGACCTCATCCCGGACGCAGTTAAGATAGGGAACAATATTTACTGGGGCGGGAATTTTGAATCGCTTACCGCCCTCATTAAAAGCAACAGCATAGATGCTTCGAGGATCAAGTTCTTTGTAGGCTATAGTGGCTGGGGCGATGGCCAGCTGTCTGGGGAACTGAATGAGAAAAGCTGGCTTACTGTTTCTGCCACCAAGAACCTGGTCTTTGATATTCAGCATGACGAAATATGGAAAATGAGCCTTCAGCAACTGGGCGGGGATTACGGGGCCATGATCAATTACCCGATCGACCCACAGTTAAACTAACGGACCGGATGCCAGATATATATTTTACTCCCTTTTCAAAAACTAACTGACTGTTGCTTTATTCATTTGTAAAAATCATTGCAAGACTGGCCTTACCCATTTACTGCAGGGATATTGCCATTAACCGCAAAGAATATTTAAACCACAAAGGGCCTTTGCTGCTTGCCGTCAATCATCCCAACTCCTTCCTGGATGCCATCATACTCTGCACCCTGTTTGATAAACCGGTTTACTCCCTTGCCCGGGGAGATGCATTCAAAAAGAAGATCTTTGCCCGGATACTGTACCTGTTCAAAATGTTCCCTGTTTACCGGGTGAGTGAAGGCGTGGAAAACCTGGAAGAAAATTATAAGACCTTCGAGCAGTGTAAAAATATCTTTAAGCAAAATGGCATTGTTCTCATATTCAGTGAAGGGAGGTGCATCAATGAATGGCATTTAAGGCCGCTTAAAAAAGGTACGGCCCGGCTGGCCATCAGCAGCTGGATGGAGGGCATTGAACTGGAAGTGTTGCCGGTTGCCATCAATTACAGTTCTTTTAAGCGGTTTGGGAAAAATGTAAAATTGTTCTTTGGCGATATGATCACAAAAGACCAGGTTGACTATACGAACAGCGACGGCATTGCCATCCGGCAGTTCAATGACATCTTACAATCCCAACTCCGGAAGCATGTTTATGAAATAAAGCCACATGATCCGGCGACGCTCAGGCAGAAACTTTACATTCACCAGCCTTTTTGGAAGAAGGCCATCCTGCTGATCCCTGCTGTTGCGGGGTACTTTGTTCACGTTCCATTGTATGCAATGGTTAAATGGCTGGCCAATAAAATGAATAAAGAGCCGGGGCATTTTGATTCGAAAATTGTGGGGTTGCTTTTTATTATCTACCCGGTATTTTTATTGCTGCTGAGCTTTATTGTTTTTTTGTATACCGGGAACTGGTTATCCCTGCTGCTGTTGCTGCTCCTTCCTTTAACTGCATGGGCGTATGTTCAGTTAAAAAAGCAGCTGGATTAACCCAACTAAAAATGCCCATCCGCCAGCTGGCGGATGGGCATTCCTTGAAACTGTTTTTTACGGTTACTCTTCCACTGCTCCTTCTACCAGCACCGTAGTTTTGTTATTCAGCACTTCCACAAATCCACTCTTGATGGAGAAAGAAGCTGTTTGTGTTTTATCCTTCAGGATCTTCAGCCGGCCTTCCTTTAACGCACTAACCATGGGAGCATGCCTGTCCAGCACTTCAAATAAGCCAGCAATGCCGGGCAACTGTACACCGTACACATCGCCGCTGAATATCTTTTGTTCGGGAGTTAATATTTCTAAAGTCATAATAGTATTCAGTATTTAGTATATAGAATTTAGATTTTTATTCACTTTTTAAAGAGTTGTAAAAAACTAAAATCATTTTATAAATCTGCAAAATTTCATCATTCAACTTATCCAATATCTCTTTCGTAATAAAATTAAATCTGAATGATAGTTCTAGTTGTGTCTGTAATTCATTGCAAGAACCCATTGAAATCTCCAGAAAATATTTAAACTGTTTATTTGTTGCTCTGCCAGCTCCTTCCGAAATATTGCTGGGAACCGAGACAGCACATCTGCGCAATTGCGAAATCAAGCCATATTTTTCTTCAGCGGGAAATACACTGGTTGTTTTGTAAATCATTTCAGCTAAATCAACTGACCTCTGCCAGATTCTTAATTCTCTGAAATTATGCAATCCCATGTTGAGAGTATTTTAGTACTCAGTACTCAATATTTAGAAAATTACTGGCGAGGCTTTGTCAGTGCTTAGTCTATATACTCAATACTTAGTACCAAATACACTGCCTTTACGCTTTCGCCGCTTCCATCAGTTTCTTACCTTTTTCAATTGCATCTTCCAGCGTTCCTACCAGGTTGAATGCGGCTTCCGGATATTCATCCACTTCCCCATCCATAATGGCATTGAAACCACGGATGGTATCTTCGATCGGAACCAATACCCCTTTCAAACCGGTAAATTGCTCAGCCACAAAGAAAGGCTGACTTAAGAAACGCTGCACTTTGCGGGCCCTTGATACCACCAGTTTATCTTCGTCGCTCAATTCATCCAGGCCAAGGATGGCGATGATATCCTGCAATTCTTTATAACGTTGTAAGATCAGTTTAACACGGTTGGCGCAATTGTAATGTTCATCACCAACGATCAGCGGGGTCAATATCCTTGAAGTAGAATCCAGTGGATCCACCGCAGGATAGATGCCCAGGTCAGCGATCTTACGGCTCAATACCGTGGTAGCATCCAGGTGAGCAAAAGTTGTTGCAGGAGCCGGATCGGTCAGGTCATCCGCAGGTACATAAACAGCCTGTACGGAAGTGATTGAACCGTTTTTAGTAGACGTGATCCTTTCCTGCATCAATCCCATCTCGGTTGCCAGTGTTGGCTGGTAGCCCACCGCCGAAGGCATACGGCCAAGCAGCGCCGATACCTCAGAACCTGCCTGCGTGAAACGGAAGATATTATCTACGAAAAACAAAATGTCTTTTCCTTGTCCGGTCCCGTCTCCATCACGAAAATATTCTGCAATGGTCAAACCGCTTAAAGCCACACGGGCCCTTGCCCCGGGCGGTTCGTTCATCTGCCCGAAAACGAAGGTTGCTTTGGATTCTTTCAGCTCTTCCATATTTACTGCACTCAGGTCCCATCCGCCTTCTTCCATGCTGTGTTTGAACTTATCTCCGTAATTCATGATACCCGCCTCGATCATCTCCCGCATCAGGTCATTACCTTCCCTGGTACGCTCTCCCACACCTGCAAATACCGAAACCCCGCTATATGCTTTCGCAATATTGTTGATCAACTCCTGGATCAATACGGTTTTGCCCACACCGGCACCACCAAACAAACCGATCTTACCACCTTTTGCATAAGGTTCTATCAGGTCAATTACTTTGATACCGGTATATAATATCTCGTTCGCTGTACTGAGGTTCTCAAACATCGGTGGTTTGGCGTGAATGGGACGGCCATTAACCTTACTTACCTGTGGCAGACCATCAATAGCATCGCCGGTTACATTAAAGAGACGGCCTTTGATGGCATCGCCGGTTGGCATGGCAATGGGCTTCCCCGTATCAACCACAACAGTACCACGTACCAAACCCTCCGTTCCATCCATCGCAATGGTACGAACACTGTCTTCACCCAGGTGCTGCTGCACTTCAAGCACCAATGTATCCCCGTTTTCACGTTTCAATTCAAGGGCGTTCAAAATTTCGGGCAGTTTACTGTCACTGTCAAATTGTACGTCAACAACCGCACCGATTACTGATTTTATTTTACCTGTATTGGCCATAAATAATACTTTATTATAATGAAGTCTGATTTTGAGCGGCAAAGGTAAGGGATAGAGTTTGAAATTTGAAATTTCAAATCACCGGTTTTTAAGCTTTCCGAAGAGGCAGAATTATCGTGAAATATTAGTCATATACAATATATCGGCCTGCATTCGTTAATACAGAAAATGCTTAGTTTCATTTAAAATTCACGTATGGTCCCCCGGCTTAAGAAATTCTTCCGGATCGCTTTCATCAGTGCCAATGTAGTTGCCATAGTGCTCTACCTGCTGGCGTGCCTGGTACCGTTTGTAAATTCCGGGAAGTCGTGGTTCATAGCCATGCTGGGACTCCTGTTCCCATTGCTGTTCATTGCAATAGCGGGGTTCCTGTTATACTGGATATTCCGCAGGTCAAAATGGGCATTTGCATGCGTGGCTGCTTTGTTGATCGGCTGGAAACAGGTTTCCGTAATGTTCAGTTTCCACCTTCCGGAAAAATTCAATGAGGTTAAATCACCGGGATCTATACGGGTACTTACATGGAATTTATCGGGTTGGGGGCAGTCAAATGCATCCGATAAAATAAAATCAAATAATAAGGACCAGATGCTGGACCTGGTAAAGAGGTCAAATGCCGATATCCTATGCTTTGAGGAATACATATACTTCCAGGATAAGAAATTACAGGATTCCATTATTCCGGCATTAAGAGAAAGTGGTTACCAATACAGTTATTTTGTGGGAACCCGGTTTTATGAACGGATATATAGGTCAACCAGGCTGATCACTACCATCATCATTTCCAAATACCCGATCACAGATACGTCCCATTTTTTTTATACTGATGAGCAACTGGTTGAACCACTGATCCAGGCTGATATAAAGATCAGGGATCAAACCGTAAGGGTTTTTACCACCCACCTTGAATCGGTACGCTTTGAGCGCACGGATTTCCAGGCTTTGTATAATCTGAAAAAACCGGTTGAAGCAAGCCTGGGTTCATCAAAACTCATTGCCTACAAACTAAGGAATGCGTACATATCCCGGGCTTCGCAGGCGGAGGTGCTGAATAAGAAGATCAAAGAAAGCCCCCACCCGGTGATTGTTTGCGGCGACTTCAACGATGTACCCAATTCCTATACCTATTTCACCGTTAAAGGAGACTTACAGGATGCCTTTTTAGAAAAAGGTTCGGGATTTGGCCGGACACTCCGCATGCTTTCGCCTACCCTCAGAATTGATTATATACTGGCTGATCAGAGATTTAAGGTGACCCAATATCACAAGATCGAAGTGCCATACTCAGATCATTACCCCATTCTTGCCGACCTTGAATTTGCCAAAGACTAAGGGATGTTCTTAAAAACCAGTGCAGCCAGTAACCCCCCGATCAACGGGCCCGCAACAGGAACCCAGCTGTATGACCAATCACTGTTTCTTTTATCTTTTATTGGTAAAATGAAGTGCATGATACGTGGGCCCAGGTCCCTCGCCGGGTTGATGGCATAACCCGTCGGTCCTCCCAAACTGAGGCCGATACCCAAAACCAATAAAGCAACCGGCAATGCATCCAGTGAACCCAATTTAACATCCGCCCCGGTTATAAAAAAGATCCCGAATACCAGGGCAAATGTGCCGATGATCTCCGTGACCAGGTTAAACGCTGTATTCCTGATCGCCGGGCCGGTGCAGAAAACGGCCAGTTTGGCATCGGCATCGGTTGTTTCATCAAAATGTTTTTTGTAGGCAAGCCAAACCAAAAGGGCGCCTGTCATGGCACCGGCAAACTGGCCGGCCATGAACAACGGAACGTGGGCCCAGTCGAATTTTCCTGCAGCCGCAAGGGCAATGGATACAGCAGGGTTCAAATGAGCACCGCTTTGTGCGGCCGATACATAAACGCCTACAAACACAGCCATGGACCATCCGAACGTGATGACGATCCATCCGCCGTTATTGCCCTTGGTTTTATTCAATACCACATTCGCCACCACGCCATCGCCTAATAAAATCAAAAAGGCAGTTCCAATAAGTTCGAAAAGGAAATTATTCATACGCAGTAATTTACTCAGGAAAAATAGTGTTTTTAATAAATCGTTTTTCTATTACCGGTCATTTATCATCCGCCCAGGCAATAGCCGACCTGACAGCCCGGTGCCATCCCTTGTGAAGGGTTGTTCTTGCTTCTTCCTGCATGTTGGGTTCAAAACAGATAGCAGGCTTCCATTGCTTCTCTATCTGATCAATATTGTCCCAAAAACCCACCGCAAGCCCGGCAAGGTATGCAGCGCCCAAAGCGGTTGTTTCCGTTATTTCGGGGCGAACAACTTTTGTATTTAATATATCTGCCTGGAACTGCATCAGCAGATCATTTGCTGTAGCGCCGCCGTCCACCCTCAGTTCTTTGATGGATATGCCGGAGTCGGCTTCCATGGCTTTTAATACATCCATTGTCTGGTAGGCAATGCTTTCTAAAGATGCCCGGGCAATATGCGCTGCCGATGTACCCCTTGTTATGCCAACCATGGTTCCCTTTGCATACTGGTTCCAGTGTGGCGCTCCCAAACCGGCAAAGGCAGGCACCATATAAACGCCGTCAGCGGATCCTACCGAAGCAGCCAATGCTTCTACATCCTTTGAATTTTTGATAATACCTAATCCGTCCCGCAACCATTGCACAACGGCCCCGGCTATAAAGACACTGCCTTCCAAAGCATAGTGGGTCATACCATTTACTTTCCAGGCCACGGTTGTGAGCAGGTTATTATTGGATACAACCGGTTTTCCGCCGGTGTTCATCAGCATAAAGCAACCGGTGCCATACGTGTTTTTAACCATGCCCTGCTGCGTACACATTTGCCCAAACAATGCTGCCTGCTGATCGCCGGCTATGCCGGCAATGGGAATATTGTGTGCAGTAAGAATGTTTTGTGTGGTACCATACACTTCGCTGCTGCTTCTTATCAGGGGCAGCATGTTACCGGGTATATCAAATATCTTTTCCAGTTCCCCATCCCATTGCAGCGTATGAATATTACACAGCATGGTACGGGATGCATTGGAAACATCGGTTACATGGATCTGTCCCCTGGTCAGATTCCAGATCAGCCAGCTGTCTATCGTCCCGAAACACAATTCACCTTTCTGCGCTTTTTCCCTAGCGCCTTTCACATTGTCCAGTATCCATTTTATTTTGGTGGCAGAAAAATATGCATCCACGATCAACCCTGTTTTTTCCCGGATGACCTTGTCCAGGCCCTTTGCTTTCAGTTCATCACAAAATGATGCGGTTCTCCTGTCCTGCCATACGATGGCATTATAAATGGGCTTACCCGTTGTCCTTTCCCAAACCACGGTTGTTTCCCGCTGATTCGTGATACCGATCGCTGCAATATTTTCAGGTTGCAGCCCTGCCTTGGTAATGGCTTCTGCTGCCACTCCCAATTGTGTACTCCATATTTCATTGGCATCATGCTCCACCCATCCGGGTTTTGGGAACAGCTGTGTGAACTCTTTTTGGGCAATGGAAATAATGGAACCCTGCTTATCAAAGATGATGGCCCTGCTGCTTGTTGTACCCTGGTCAAGAGAAAGGATGTATTGATCCATGTTGAAGTTATTTGTTTCAAGATAATTGAAATTTAGTAAAGGCAGGATTTCCACCGCACCGGAATGACAATAAAAAAGCTGCAGGTAAGAACCTGCAGCCTGTCTATAATAAAACTAAAGATCATCCTCTTTTGCCTTTTCCCCTTTTAATGGCTTTCCCGGCCGGGCGGCCACCCCTTGGGCCTGTTATTACAGTACGTTTTGTACGGGTAACCCGGTAATTGTTACGGGCAACCGTGGTCCTTGTTCTTACGGTAACCGAGGTAACACGGTGCGGGGAATAAACCCGGTGTGCCACAACAACCCGGTGCGTACGTACCACGGCACAATGCCGGTGATAGTGCATACGCAACGGATGGTACACATGCCACCTGAGCGGACGCCATGGTCTCCACCAACCCGGGTAATGACGCCACCTCCATGGAGAAACCCAGGGAACATAAGCAGGACGGTAAACAAACCGAACGCTGGGCCAGAAGAATACATTCACCACAATGCGATAGGGCTCATGCATGTAAAAAGCAGCGGGACCATTTCCCCGACCACCGGCATCCTCCTCCACTTCATCTCCTTCATCAGATGCTTCCACAATTACCTGCTCTCCATAAATATCCTCATCGCCGATTATTTGCAGAACGGCTGTAGTATCACCTGTTTTTTCCAGTTCTATGACTGCGATATCCTGGTTCTCGGTTTCGGAAACAGCTACCTGTAAAATAAAGGCATGCACATCCTTATCAGCCTTGTCAATGACCCGGATGTAGTCCACTTCCCCATCCCCGTTGAGGTCAAGGTTGTTTACATTTTTGTCCTTTGCATTAATGAGTTTTTCAAATTCTTCCGGGGATGAAGCCTGTCTGAACATTTCCAAAGCCCCCTGGAGGCTGAAGTGATCGCCGGGCAACCCGGTTGAATCCTGTTGTGCCCCAGCGCTGAAAGATGCAGCCGTTAAACACATGATACTTAAAAGCAGCTGTTTTAATTTTTTCATATAAATGATTTTTTGTCGGGTTTTGACTGCACTGATTATGCAAGGTTTAGTCCCCCCGTTTTTTTTCCGCATTTACAGCACAAATCCATTAAAGCCCTGTAAAACAATCAGCCGGATCAAATTTATACTTTAAAATAGTTTGATTTGCTGGTTGATAACCGTATATTTGCAACATTGTAGCAAAAATTAAATTTTGTCCAAACAGCCCGTTATAAGAAAAATTGTTGCCGCCCTAATGCTGCTGGTCTTTTCATTCAGCATTACCCCAACCATTCTTTTGCACAACTGGTTTACCAATCATACGGACTCGGTAAAAAAACCGGATGATAAGAACCAGGAGCAGGTAGCTGCCAAACGATTCTATTGCCATTGCGATAATATTGTAGCTGAATCACCCTTTACCCGGGCCGACAGCCATGTTGTACCGGTACCTGAAAAAACATTTCCCGGTAAGCAGGTCAACCGCGTTGTTCATCCTGCCGCTGTCCCACGGCTATATTTCTCTTTGCGTGCTCCTCCTGCAGCTTAATTATTATTCAGAAACCGGCTATTTTCTTTCATGCAGAACATGAAATACCCTGTAGCCTGATTATCGGACAATCATTAAACTCAGATTATGCGGATCAGCAAAATAACATTATTGACATTCTTCCTGATTTTAAACAGCAGCACAAAAACAGCTGCACAGGGTAATTCAGTCACCTACCTGGTTTTAAAGTTCTCTGTAGTAAATGGTAATTTTTCGGGAAAAGTAACCGATGCTAAAACCGGTAACCCGGTGGTTGCTGCATCTGTTTACATCAGTGATATCAAATCCGGTTCTTCCACAGATGAAAATGGCCGCTTCCTCATTAAGAACATTCCGCAGGGCAGGCACTTTGTCGAAGTATCACATATCGGCTATACGAGCATTGTTGAAAACATAGATTTCACCGGCGATGTTATAAAGGATTTTGCACTGAGCGAATCGATCATTGAAAATAACGCTGTGATCGTAACCGGTGTCAGCGGTGCAACCTCACAGAAAAAAGTACCGTTTGCTGTTTCGGTAATGAGAAGACAGGATTTTTTCCAGAACAGTTCAAGCAATATCGTGGAGTCACTTACAAAGATCGGGGGGGTATCCACCCTGGCTACAGGCCCGGCCATTTCAAAACCGGTTATTCGCGGACTGAGTTACAACCGGGTACTTACCATCAATGATGGTGTAAGACAGGAAGGCCAGCAATGGGGAGATGAACATGGCATTGAAGTGGATGAGGCCAGCGTTAATAAAATTGAACTGCTGAAAGGTCCGGCTTCCATCATTTATGGCAGCGATGCCATGGCCGGCGTGGTGAACATCATCAGTTACGTGCCGGTTCCGGTAAATACCATCAAAGCGAATATTTCCGGGAATTACCAAAGCAATAACCGGCTTACCGGTTTTAATGCAAATATCGGCGGCAATAAGAACGGCTTCAACTGGAACCTCTACACATCAAACAAGGCTGCTGCCGATTATAAGAATAAATACGACGGCCCTGTGTTCAATTCCAAATTCAATGAGCATAATACCGGCGGCTATGCCGGGTACAACGGGAGCTGGGGATTCAGCCACCTGCTGGTAAGCAGTTTCAATTTAAAGGCAGGTCTGGTGGAAGGCGAAAGGGATACGGATGGTCATTTTACAAAGAACATCGCAGGAGGGATAACAGAAAGGGCGACCAACAATGATTTCAAAAGCACGGGTCCGCTCATACCTTACCAGCACATCCGTCATTTTAAAATTGCGACCGACAACAATATCAAGCTGGGCAGGAACCACCTTACCTTTAATATCGGTTACCAGCAAAACCGGCGGGAAGAGTTTGGAAACCCGGATGATAAACAGGAGCGGTCATTGTTTTTTGACCTAAGGACCATAACCTACACCGCACAGTTTCATGTGGTGGAAAACAAAGGATGGAAAACATCTGTGGGCATAAACGGTATGCTGCAAAGCAATGCAAACAAAGGAATTGAACAACTGGTACCGGATTACCGTCTTTTTGACTTCGGCATTTATGCGTATTTGCAAAAAACGATCAACCGGGTTACCCTGAGCGGTGGTGTACGGTTTGATAACAGGAACATATCTGCCGGGAATTTACTGGATGGGGCAATGATCAAAGGCAATGGATTTAAAAGATCCTTTTCAAATGGTTCCGGCAGTGTGGGCCTGGCAGCACAGCTGACCGATAACCTGAATCTGAAATTCAATATTGCCCGGGGTTTCCGGGCACCCAGCATTCCCGAACTGGCTTCCAACGGTGCACACGAAGGAACCACCCGCTATGAATACGGGAACACGGCATTAAAAAGCGAAACAAGCATTCAACTGGATGCCGGAATGGATTACAATGCCGAACACATTTCCATCGGGCTATCTGCCTTTTACAACAGCTTCAATAATTTTATATTTTACAGGAAGTTAGAAGCCGCAGGAGGTGGCGACAGCCTGGTTAATGTGAACGGGGATCTTCTCACTGCATTTAAGTTTGACCAGACCAAAGCCTCGTTGGCAGGTTTTGAGGCGACCGTTGATATTCACCCCCACCCGCTTGACTGGCTGCACATCCTGAATACATTTTCCCTGGTAAGCGGCCAGCTGAAAGATCCCATCGAAGGAAATAAATACCTGCCATTCATCCCGGCTTCGAAACTGGTTACAGAGTTCAAAGGGACCTTCAGCAAACTTTCAACGAACATCCGCAATGTTTACCTGAAGTTTGAACTGGATAATACCTTTTCCAAAAAGAATGTATTTGCTGCCTATAACACCGAAACAAGGACAAGCGGCTATACTTTACTGAATGCCGGTGTTGGCGCCGACTTTGTAAATAAAAAGAATCAAACCCTGTTCAGCCTTGGTTTCAGCGCTATCAACATGGGCGATGTGGCTTACCAGAATCACCTGAGCCGTTTAAAATATGCCGAAGAGAACCTGGCCACCGGGAGAACGGGTGTTTATAATATGGGAAGGAATTTCAGCATCAAACTGAATATACCCCTGAGTTTAAGTCTGAAAAAGTAACTTTTTTCCGGGAAGACGTTTTGAATTCATTGGATATACGGATCCGGCTTTTATGGCTTACCGGCAGATCTTTTTCGCCTGGTCCAAAGCAAAAACCCGGTGATGCTGAGTAAACCCCCGGTCAATCCTAACAGGAAATAAATTATTTTAACGGCCATGCCACCATATTTACCCATGTGTACCTGGGAATTGATGATGTCGTAGCGGTCACCGGCACTTATTTCATTCACAAACCGGGTATTGGCAACGGCACCCGTACTGTCCAGGAAAACCGCATCGGCAAATTTCCTGGAATGAATAAAAGAGTTCGTGCTGCGGCTTCCGTAAACGGCCGTCTTCCCTTTATTGCTTTGTGCGAAATAGATCACGCTTGCTGTAAAAGCTGGATATTCTTTTTGCAGGGCCTTGTATGCGGAATCAAAAGAAAAAGACAAAGGCGGTGATGGCTTTAAAACAGGCGTATAGCTGTACGAGGAATAAAAATCCTTTTTAAAAACATAGCGCTGCATCCAGAAACCGGTAACGGCGATCACCAGGTTAAAGATCAATGCATACACCCCGATCAACTGGTGAAGGTTATTCCTTTTGTACACTTCCCTTCTGAAGAATAAAACAGCCAGGATATTCTTCCTGAAAAGGATCAGCCCGGTAAGGATGCTCAACAAAAACAGCAATGCAAAGGAACCAAGCAGCCATTCCCCTGTTTTATCCAGGTGAAAGGAATTGTGAAAACGGGATAACCAGCTCATGAAATTATTCCGCATGTCATCGCTGCCGCCTCTTGTTCGTAAAACCACTCCGGAATGAGGATGCAGGAACAGCTCCATTGCCCTGGCCCCGTTTTTATACGATGGATCGCTGATAATAAAGGAAAAAGGCTGCTGCCTGTTTCCAGGCAGGGTACAATTGCTGATCTGTGCATGGGGGTATTTTTTCTGGATGGCATGGTAACAACTGTCAACCGTTATAACTCCACCAGGGCCAGGCGAAACAGCCGGGATCTGAAAACCGTCCAGTTCCTCATGAAAAACAAGGAATGCCCCGGATAATGACATCAGCAGGATGAATATACCCGACAGGAGACCGGCCATGTTGTGTATATAAAAAATAAAACTTTTCTTCATTAAGTTTCAGTTTGACCTGCCTAAAAATTATATTGCAATATTAATCATTCATCAACGCAAATGAACAATAGGGCAACGCAATTGCTGTTCCTCTTTTTTACGCTTCTGCAACTGGCGGGCTCCTCACAGAATATAGATATTGATCTTCTTAGGAATATAAACAAAACCGAAACAGAATTTAAGAACAGGTATGCTGCACTGAATACAGACCAGGTGACATTAATCAGTATTGCTGCCCCGGCAGGCATTGCCCTCGCCGGTTTTATTAAAAAAGATAAAAAATTAAAACTAGACGCCTTGTATATGAGTGCTGCTTTCCTGATAAACACAGGCGTAACACAACTAACAAAACATACCGTAAACCGGAAACGTCCTTTTGCAGATTATCCCTTCATTAAACGAAGAGTAAGCGAAGACCTGTGGCTGTCTTTTCCATCGGGGCATACGTCTACTGCATTCTGCACCGCCACATCCCTTTCATTAAGGTACCGCAAATGGTATGTGATCGTTCCTGCTTACCTGTATGCAACAAGTGTTGGCTGGGGAAGGATGTACCAGGGTGTACACTATCCAAGCGATGTGCTGGCAGGGGCATTGGTTGGTGCAGGCAGTGCATGGATATCCTACAAAATGCAGAAATGGATCGATAAGAAACAGAAAAAGAAAGGGAGCAGTACTTCTTTATGAGATCATACTTTACCATAATCCTGGTATTTTTTTATGGAGGCCTGTATCCTCAAAAACTTTCAGACTTCCTATACAAAAAGCCCAAGACCTTTTCATTCATTACAGATATCCCCCGGGATGTAAGCCGGTTCACCAAACAGTCATTCCGGAAAAAAAATCTTACCAACCTGGCTGTCATTACAGGCTCTACTGCAATATTAATTTTCGCTGACCAGTCGGTCACCAACAGTCTCCAGCATAATTTCCGGAATGCCGGCATCCAGGGAACAGAAGATTATTCACCGATCATCCAGGTCAATATCTTTGGCAAAAGCACCAACATCGGGAAGATCCCCCATAATGTAAATACGGCATTTTATAATTTAGGCCAGGGTTCATCAACCATATGGCTGGCAGCGGGTTTTTACATACTGGGAAAAATAAAAAGAGATAACCGGGCTTTGCAAACAGCCAGCCAGCTTACAGAATCCTTTATTGTAATGGGCATCAGCACCCAGCTTATGAAATATTCAACGGGAAGAGAAAACCCTTCGGACGCAACGGCCCGGGGAGGCCGGTGGAGGCCTTTCCCTTCCCTGAACGATTTTCAGAAAAACAAGCCCCGTTATGATGCATTCCCATCCGGCCACCTGGCAACTTTTGTAAGTACCGTTACCATCATTGGTGAAAATTATCCCGAAATAAAATGGATCAAACCGGTGGGATACAGCATTTCGGCGCTGATCGCTTTATCCATGATAAACAATGGGGTACACTGGATCAGTGATTATCCGCTGGCAATTGCCCTGGGGTATGGGTTTGGAAAACTCATTTCAAAAAAAACAAAAATGAAGATTGTTGTATATTGAGTGAGCTGCAGTCACTAATTTTATCTCCTTAATATGCTTGACATAGATATCAATACACCGGCGTTGCTCTTCCCTGCCATCACATTACTGATGCTTGCCTATACCAACCGTTTTTTATCACTGGCATCGCTGGTACGGAAACTGCATGATGAATACCACCGGGGTGAAAAAGAGAAGAACATACTGAGCCAGATAAAGAACATCCGCTCCCGCCTGAACCTGATCCGCTATATGCAGGGTTTGGGTGTGGTAAGTTTTTTATGTTGCGTGCTGTGTATGTATGCCATCTTTCGTAACTGGATGGAGCTGGCACACTGGATCTTTGCAGCAAGCCTTCTTTTTTTACTGCTGTCCATTATTTTATCCCTGCTGGAGATCAATAAAAGTACCAAAGCGATCGAACTGGTCTTAAGCGACATTGAAGAACTGGATAAGGAAAATATTTTTACCGATATCTTCAAAAAGGGTGATGGTTAATGCAACTCCACCGGTTTTGTCTTCTCGTAGTCCGCATCGTACTTCACAAAAAAGCGGATATAAATCACCCGGCTAAGCCGCATCAGCCAGGGCTGCGTAATGATCAGGACAGCCGTATTTATCCCCAGCCACCAGAAGATCCGGTTATCATCCACCGATATGCCGATCAATACCAGCCAGGCCACAAAGGTGGTTGCTGAAACCGCAACTGCCAGCGCATAACTTACGTACCCGGTGCCATACCAAAACCCCTGTTCCAGGTCGTACTTCTGGTTGCAGACCGGGCAGTTATCATGCATATTGAAAATATGGGAGAGTTTAAGGCTTTTAAAAGGATTACTTTCTTTGAACATGGGCCCGCGCCTGCAACGGGGACATTTCATGGATAACATGCTCCAGTAATAATTGGGCTTGGGTTTACTGCTCATGCCTGCAAAGGTACTAAAGCAGTCATATTTTTCTGTAACAAAAGTTACCGCTACTTGTATTTTATCTTAAAATAAAACATCACCAGGCTCATGGCAAGTACCATCACATTGGTATAAATGATGGCGGCATCCTTCATCAGCAGTCCATAAGTAAGCCAGCATACCGTTCCGGCGATCAGTAAAAGCATCATCAGCATGGACATATCCTTTACCGATTTTGTTTTCCATATCCGTATTACCTGCGGCAAAAAAGTGATGGAGGTGATGGTGCCTGCTGCCAGCCCTAAGAGCTCTGCTAACTTCATGTGTTTAGTTTAATACCGGTGATGATGCCTGTCTTTTTCTTTCGCCGATCTGCTGGCGCCACATGGCAAAGTACAATCCTTTTTCTTCCAGCAGCTTTTCATGTGTACCCGTTTCAGCCACTTCTCCCCTTTCCAACACATATATCCGGTCGGCATGCATGATGGTACTTAACCGGTGTGCAATTAAAATAGTGATCTGCCCCTTTTGTGAAGAGATATCCCGGATGGTATTGGTAATTTCTTCCTCTGTAAGTGAATCCAGCGCCGAAGTGGCCTCATCAAAGATCAGCAAATGCGGTTTGCGCAGTAAGGCACGTGCAATGGAAATACGTTGCTTTTCTCCCCCGGATAATTTCAGGCCGCCCTCACCGATCATGGTGTCCAGCCCTTTTTCAGCCCTTGACAGTAAGCCGGTGCAACTGGCCTTTGTCAATACATCATCCAGGTCTGATTCCTTTGCAGATGGATTTACGAACATCAGGTTTTCTCTTATGGTACCGCTGAACAGGTTGGTATCCTGGGTCACAAAACCGATCTGCTTCCGCAGGTCATCAAAACGTATCTCCGTTTCGTCCAGGTTATTGTACAGGATCTTTCCTTCCAGCGGACGATATAAGCCTACCAGCAATTTCATCAAGGTAGATTTGCCCGAACCCGAAGGACCGACAAAAGCGATCGTTTCACCGATATTCACATCAAAGCTTATGTTGTTGATGGCTTTATGGGCTGCTGTCTGGTGTTTGAAAGATACCCCGTTGAATGAAAGCGTTTCAATATTATTTAATGGCCTGGGTGTTGCAGGTTCCAGTTCGGGAGTCTTCTTCATCAGGTTATGAAAATTATTCAGGGAGGCCTCTGCCTCCCGGTAAGAAAGCAGAATGTTACCGATCTCCTGCAAGGGACCGAATACAAAGAAGGAAAAGATCTGCATGGTCACCAGCTGCCCGGCATTCATCTGGTCTTTAAAGATCAGGTACATTAAAATGAACAGGATCACCTGGCGGAGCGTATTTACAAATGTTCCCTGGATAAAGCTGATGCTTCGTATCCTCTTTACCTTTTTCAATTCCAGTCCCAGTATCTTATAGGTGTTCTTGTTTAACCGCACTACTTCCTGCTCGGTAAGGCCAAGGCTCTTTACCAGTTCAATATTTCGAAGTGACTCTGTTGTTGAGCCCGCCAGCGCCGTTGTTTCGCCAACTATGTTCTTTTGTATGATCTTTATCTTCTTGCTCAGGAAATTGGTGATGACCGTAAGCAGGAAAATACCCACGATATAGGCCACCGGTATGCTCCAGTGGATATAGACCGCTGCATACACAAAAACAAAGACCACCCCGATAATGACGCCGAAGAGGATGTTGATGAAATTATTCATGAACCGTTCCACATCCGACCTTACCTTGGTAAGAATGGACAGGGTCTCGCCACTGCGCTGGTCCTCAAACTCCTGGTAAGGAAGTTTCATGGCATGCTGCAGGCCATCGGTAAAGACCTTGGCGCCGAATTTCTGTATCACCACATTTAAAAAATAATCCTGGAAGGCTTTTGCAATACGGCTTACCATGGCCACGGATATGGAAGCGATCACAATGAACCATACACCCGGTTTTTCCCATGAAAAGGCATAAAAGAAACGGTCACTGTCAAAAGGGACAGCACTGCTCTGGTGGTCGTTGGCCAGGTTGATCAGTTTGCCAAGCAGGATGGGGTCGATCAAAGAGAAGCCGATATTGATGGCGGCCATCGTTAAGGTGAGGGCTACCAGCCACTTATATGGCTGCAGGTAGCGAAGTAATACTTTCATTCAGATAGTTTATGTCTATTAATACCCCGAAAGGCACCAAGCTGTCAAATATCATACAAGTTCGCAAAAAATGACAAGATTACATGAAAGAAGAAATGTAGGTATGAACCACATAGGACATAGGAAACATAGAAAACAGGACAAAACTGTATACCAGCAAGGGCTTCCAAAGTTATAGGCTTCTCAGGCATTCTCTTTTCTAATCATCTTCGCCATTTCGCCTGAATCCTATCCGCCTTCTTGGCTCCCGTGGTGGATTTAGTAATTGTTTTAGCGCCCCAAAGATCCTTTGTATGTTTTCATCATGGCTGGTTACTTTCTTTTCCAATTGCTCCAGTTTTAATAAAATGTCCTTATGGGTAATGATCATTTCCCTAAGTTTAGCAAAAATCCTTATGATCTGAATATTGATAGTGATGGCCCTTTTGCTGTTTAAAATACAGGACAACATTGTTACTCCCTGTTCGGTGAAGCAAAAGGGAGGGTATCGTAACCCCTTTTTATCCCCTTCATTGGAGGTCACAAATTGTGACCTCCAATTTTCGAATTCCTCTTTGTTCATTTCAAACATAAAGTCTTCCGGAAATCTTTTCATATTTCTTCTCACTGCCTGTTTCAACACTTTCGTTTCAACTCCATAAAGTTCCGCAAGATCACGGTCGAGCATTATCTTTTGTCCTCTTACAAAATATATCCTGTTTATGATCACTTCATCTGCAATACCAATTATCTTTTTGATTGTTTTAGCCATATTACTCCTTTTAATCGATTCTTAGGTGGTCGCAAATTTCGGCCACTTTTTTATCTAACTCCTGTATAGATCAAGCGCCCCATCCCTCCCTGTCCAGGCTCCGGTATTGAATGGCTTCTGCCAGGTGTTCCGGCTTTATGTCATCACTGGCAGCCAGGTCGGCAATGGTGCGACTGACCTTTAAAATGCGGTCGTAGGCCCGGGCGCTGAGGTTTAATTTTTCCATCGCTGTTTTCAATAAGCTTTGCCCGGCAGAGGTAATGACACAGATCTCTTTCAGTTGCTTACTACTCATCTGTGCATTGGCATAAATGCCATCGGTATTTTTATATCGCTGGTATTGTATTTCCCTTGCCTTCATCACCCGCTGCCGGATATTGCTGCTTTTCTCAAACTGCTGGGCGGATGATAATTCATTGAAAGCAACAGGGGTAACTTCCACGTGCAAGTCAATTCTGTCCAATAAAGGGCCCGAGATCTTGTTGAGGTATTTCTGAACAGCACCCGGCGGGCAGGTACATTCTTTTTCGGGGTGATTGAAGAATCCACAGGGGCAGGGATTCATAGAAGCGATCAACATGAATGAGGCCGGAAAATCCAGCGACACTTTTGCACGGGAAATGGTAACCCTTCTTTCTTCCATCGGTTGGCGCATTACTTCCAGCACCTGCCGTTTGAATTCGGGCAATTCATCCAAAAACAAAACACCGTTGTGTGCCAAAGAAATTTCGCCGGGCTGCGGATTACCACCTCCACCAACCAACGCAACATCGCTGATGGTATGGTGTGGGCTGCGGAACGGCCGTTTCGATACCAGGGTTGAATTCTCAGGAAGTTTGCCGGCAACAGAATGGATCTTGGTTGTTTCCAGTGCTTCCTGCAGGCTTAATGGCGGAAGAATGGTGGGCAGCCGTTTTGCCAGCATCGTTTTACCGGCTCCGGGCGGACCAATTAAAATCGCGTTGTGCCCGCCTGCTGCTGCGATCTCCAGGGCCCGTTTGATATTTTCCTGGCCCTTCACATCACTGAAATCAATATCAAAATCACTTTGGGCATTGGCAAATTCTTCCTTTGTATTAACAATGGTTGGCTGCAGTGAATGCTCATTTTTGAAGAACCCGATGACCTCCCTGATATGTCCCACGGCATAAACATTCAGTTCATTCACCATCGCCGCTTCCCGTGCGTTTTGCCTGGGAAGGATCAATCCTTTGAATCCTTCCTTTCGTGCCTGTATGGCAATAGGCAATGCGCCAACGATTGGCCGTATCTCCCCATCCAGGCTCAGCTCACCCATGATCACATACTCCGCTAATTTTTCCGGGTTTTCAATTTGCTCGGTGGCTCCCAGTGTTCCGATGGCAATGGGCAGGTCGAATGCCGTGCCTGACTTTTTAATGTTGGCCGGTGCCAGGTTCACCACCAGTTTGGTACGGGGCATGTAATAATGATTGCTCTTGACGGAGCTTTCCACCCGCTGCAGGCTCTCTTTTACGGCGCTGTCGGGCAATCCAACAATAAAATAATCCTTTCCCTGGTTGTTAACACTGACCTCTACCGTGATGGTAATAGCTTCCACTCCATAAACAGCGCTGCCATATGTCTTTACTAACATGTAGATGAATTGATCTCTAAAATGGGTAAATGAGATCAATCGTCCCTGTTTATTTTCTGAGGTTTTGGTGAGGTTTTCACCTGGCCCAAAAGGATCAACAGCCTGGTAATAAGCAACAGCGTTCTTTTCATTAAAGTCGTTAAAAAAAACGATCCGTAATACATTGTTCAATGACATTGAAGATGCTGATAACTCTGTTATGGCCCCGAAGAAGGCTGTCATCCCGACGAAGGAGGGATCTGCTGAGCAGTAGAGCATTTCCAGGCAGATCCCTCCTTCGTCGGGATGACAGCTACATGGAGCTTCAGCACTATAACTCCTCATTCAGAAATCTCCATTCAGGATTAAACGAATTGATCAGTGCTTCTTTCTTGCTTCTCCTCCACTTCTTTATTTCTTTCTCACGCGCTATGGCAGCATCTATATGCTGGAAATGTTCATAGTACAACAAGAAATATGCATTGTATCTCCCGGCAAAAGAAGGATGCCGGAAAGGTATGGAGTTCTCTTTGTGTTGTTCAATTCTTCTATACAGGTCATTGGTTACACCTGTATACAAAACAGTCTTGTTCTTATTAGTTACTATGTAAACATAATAATTATGTCCGCCTGGGATTTTCATACTCTGGTTGATTATCGACCTAATGCCTGATAACCGCACAAATGCCGATGGTTGCTGTCATCCCGAGGCACGAGGGATCTGTTGGGCTTCAGTTCTATAATCAGCAGATCCTCCGCTATCGCTCAGGATGACAGCTAAATTGAACTTTTGATCCGCATCTCAACAGCAGATCACCACAAATTAGTAGGATTTTTTTTTCAGAGTTTCTCGAGCATATCCACCACCCCTTCCCGCTTCAATATCAGGTACCCCAGCCGGTCGTTGCTGATGCCGTCCTTTAACTGGTAACTGAATTTCAGTTGTTCTTCGGTAACGGTGGTCTCAAAGTACTTGAAGCTGATGTTGGGATATTTTTTGAGCCCCTCGCCTATCTCGTATAAATGGGTAGACAGTATGAACAGGGAGTTCTTAATCTTCAGCAATCCCTCAATGACCGCACTGCTGCACTTCATGGCGTCCTGCACATTGGTACCCTTGAACAGTTCATCGATCAGGATCAGCCATTTTTTACCATCGCTTATCTTGTTGAGGGTGGCCTTGATGCGCTGCACTTCGTTGTAAAATAACTTTCGCCCCGGGCGATATTATCCACCACGTTGATGTTACTGAGCATGCCATCAAAGAAGGTAAGCTTCATCTGCTGTGCCGGCACACCCATGCCCACATGCGCCAAAAAAACCGAAGTGCCCACCGATTTGATGAAAGTGCTTTTTCCCGCCATGTTGGCCCCGGTAAGAAAAAGAAAATTGGTTTCCTTATCCAGCATCACATCATAGGCCACCGGCTCCTGCACGAGCAGATGATAAAGTCCTGTTGCTTCCACCACCGGCCCGGCATGCTGAACAAATTCCGGGAACACCAACCCGTATTTCTGCACCGCCTTTGCCATGCCATACCAGGCATCCACCTGGGCATACAGCACCACCAGGTCGAGCATGTTGTGTTTGTAATTGTACTTAATGAAATGGGCAAAATGCAGCAATTGTGCTCTTGTCAGTGCTTCCGAATTTTTATACCGGGAAACAATATCAAATTGTGGCTTACGGATGGCCTGCTGCACGTTGTCCAGCAGCTTCTTCAGTGGCGCCGGCTGCTCTGCACCGGAAAATAATTGCAGCAACTGCTGAAATCCTTTTATGAAATCAAAGCAATGTTTGGCAGAATAACTGACCAGTGCAAAGTCGGGGCCGTGTAATAATTTATAGGTATATGCCTCCAGCGCCGAAGGATTAGAAGGGATAAGGCTGATATTTGAATCGAAGAATTTTTCCACCACCATCACCGTTCCGTTGCTGATCTCCCTGGGCCATTGCTGCTGGTGCTGCAGGATGAGTTTAAGTGTTTGCTGCACAGCGATCACTTCTTCGGGTGTCTTTAATGCCGTGCTGAAATTGATACGCAGTTGTTCGCTGCCATGGGTGGTGCTGCAGAGGTCAAGCTTGTCCAGTACAGATGCTTCCTCTCCATGGCGGAATACCGAAAGATCGTCAAGCGTTGTTTTGTCTATATCCATGCCGGCAGTTATCTGTTAAATGTTAATCGTTGTCCTTTTACTGATTCATCATGCCTGCCGTTCTCATACACCAGGTTCCCGTTCACAAACGTGCTTACTATAGATGCAGGAAACGTAAAATTCTCCAGGGGGCTCCACCCGCATTTGTAAAAAATATTTTCTTTGGTAACGGTTGACGGCGAATCCGTATCAACCACCACCAGGTCGGCAAAACAGCCTTCCCGTATGTAACCGCGGTTCTCCACCTGGAAACAATCAGCTACGGCATGGCTCATTTTCTCTGCAATTCTTTCCAGGCTGATCCGGCCCTGTTTATGATAATGCAGCATCAGCAACAAAGGGTGCTGTACCAGCGGCAACCCGGCATGGGCATGTTCATAGGGTCCTTCCTTTTCTGATAAAAGATGAGGTGCATGGTCGGTGGCAATAATATCCAGCCGGTCATCCAGCAAAGCCTTCCACAATGCTTCTTTGTTGTTTGGCGCTTTAATGGCGGGGTTGCATTTTATTTTGTAGCCCAGCCGTTCATAATCATCTGCCGTAAAATGCAGGTGATGCACACAAACTTCTGCCGTGATCCTTTTTTCCTTCAGGGGCATCATGTTGCCGAATAACTGCAGCTCTTTTTCGGTGCTGATATGGAGTATATGCAGGCGGCTGTTGTATTTCTGGGCAAATTTTATGGCGATCAGCGATGATTCAAAACAGGCTTCTTCATTCCGTATCAACGGGTGATCGGCTGCACTCAATTCTGCCTTCCCGTTTTTAATGCGTTCATAATTTGCCCTGATGATCCGTTCATCTTCACAATGCGTAGCGATCAGCATTTCGCTTTCCCGGAACACTTTATCCAGTGCGGCATGACTATCCACCAGCATATTGCCGGTACTGGCGCCCATGAATATCTTTACCCCGCACACATCTTTTTTGCGGTCGTTCATTTTAAGCACTTCTTCTGCATTGCTGTTGCTGGTTCCCATGAAGAAGGAATAATTTGCCAACGAGGTTTGCGATGCGATCCTGTATTTATCTTCCAGCAGTCCGGGTGTAAGTGCATTGGGAATGGTATTGGGCATTTCCATAAAACTGGTAACACCACCCGCCACTGCTGCCCTGCTCTCTGTATAGATATTTGCCTTATGCGTAAGGCCCGGTTCCCTGAAATGAACCTGGTCATCGATCACACCCGGAAAAAGATGTTTTCCTTCTCCGTTGATCTCTGCGACCCGGTATTTTGTTTCAATGGAACCGGCAACTTTCCCGATCTGCCCACCATTGGTGAGTACATCCAGCGATTGGATTTTTCCTTCATTGACCACCCGTATGTTCTTAAAAAGGTATTTTTGCATATCTTGAATTCAGATGCCTGTTAAAACTAAAATTATCCAATGCAAATTATTAAAAGCTTAACCAAACTGCTCATTTTTATTTGCCCTGCTTTTGCCACTGCACAATCCACCTACTTAACACAGGGATCCAAAGACAACCATTTTGTGGAGCGGATGGAGATCAAGCAGCAGAAAAACACCCACCTCAATTTCTCCACCGTTAAGCCTTTTAACCGGAAATACATTGTGGAACAGGCCGAATTCATTGACAGTGCAAGGCTGGGATATGTTGACACGCTGACCGGCCGTGATAAATACCCCGAATGGATGGACCAGGCGCTTACATCCATTGATGAATACAACCTGCAGCGCTTTTTAATGAACAATACCGAATGGGTGACGGGCAAAACAGATGAATTCAAAAGCAGGAGGCCGGTACTGAAGACCTTTTATACAACCAAGCCGAATTTCCTGGAAGTAAAGACGAATAATTTTTTCCTGGCGCTTAACCCGGTGCTTCAGTTCAGTGCCGGGGTGGAAACCGGGTACAGCAAATCCATATATTTAAACAGCCGGGGTGTTATGGCCCGGGGAATGATCGGCCGCAAGGTCGGATTTTCCACCTACCTGACGGATAACCAGGAACGGGGGCCGCAATTCTTTCAGCAGAACGTAAATACCTTCCGGGCAGTGCCCGGCGTTGGTTTTTACAAACCGTTTAAAACATCAGGTACCGATTATTTTGATGCCCGTGGTTACATCACATTCAATGCGGCCAAAGCGATCGATATCCAGTTCGGGTACGACAAGAATTTCATAGGCAATGGTTACCGCAGTCTGTTCCTGAGCGACTGGGGCAACAGCCATCTGTTTCTGAAACTGAACACCAGGATATGGAAGATAAATTACCAGAACATTTTTATGGAACTGATGCCGCAGTTTAAAAAAGTTGGCGACACCTTGCTGGACAGGAAATATGCGGCCATGCACCACCTGAGCATGAACGTGACCAAATGGCTTAACATCGGATTTTTTGAAGGCGTGATCTTTGGAAGAAAGAACCGCTTTGATTTTCAATACCTTAATCCCATCATTTTTTACCGGCATATTGAAGGCACGGTGGGCAGCCCTGATAATGCCATCGCCGGGTTCGACTTCAAGGCGAACATAGCACACCGGGCACAGTTATACGGGCAGTTGCTGCTGGACGAATTCATCTTATCGGAGATCAGGAACAAACCAACCAGCTGGGTAAACAAATGGGGCATCCAACTTGGGGTAAAATACTTAGATGCCTTTGGTGTAAAGAACCTGGACATTCAGCTTGAAACAAACAGGGTAAGGCCGTTCACGTATTCTCACAACGATACCATCTCCAATTATACGCATTACAACCAGCCACTGGCGCATCCCCTGGGGGCGAATTTCCAGGAGTTCATGGGCATCATCCGTTACCAGCCTGCACCAAAATGGTATGTGTATCTGCAAACCATCTATTATTACCAGGGCCTGGACAGCGCCGGTAAAAATTTCGGCGGCAATATCTTTCGGGATTATACAACCCGCTCCATGAATGATGGTTTTAAGATCGGCAGCGGAAATAAAGCTACCTGCTTCAACAACTTCCTGCAGGTATCCTATGAACTGAAGGAGAACCTGTTCTTAGAACTGTCCGGGCAATACCGCCAATATAAAACACAGAACAATGCTGTTTCTTCCAGCACCACCCTGATCATGGGAGGCATCCGGCTCAACATGTTCAGCCGGAGATATGATTTCTGATGAAGGGGTGAATTTATTCCACGGTCAATGAAAAGGAGATCATCCGTGAGTTGATCTTGTCTATGGCCCGGGAGAATTTCAGGTTGGTGTCCCTGCTGTGCAGGTTGCCTATACCCCATCCCATTTTAATTTCCGGCGTTAGTACAAACATGGGGAAATAAAAATGAAATCCCAGACCTGCTTCTGCGCCATAGTCAAACCGGTTCAGCTTGATGAGGTTTTCTGCTTTTCTTGCACCTGCATTGGAAGCCAGGTCATACTCACCCTTTACCCCGGTCATCATATACACTTTGAAATTATTGATCCGGTCGCTGGTGAATTTTATCTGGATGGGAATGGTCAACGTAATGGACTGCACTTTCTTGGTCGTTTTAAAATCCTCCCCGTCGGGCCGGTCGGGTGTTGGCAGACTGTATTCAAATGCTTTTTCACTGAACGTGAGGTTCACCGGAAAGGTACGCAGGTCGAAATGATTGCTTAACCGCACATTGACAAGCCAGGCCAGGTTGATGCCGGTACTGTTGATACTTTCCACAACCATGATACTGTCCTGACCCAAAAAGGTCGGGTGGTGTGTAAAACTGAAATGCGAACGGTTCATACCCAGGTTGATGCCAAAACGGATAAATTTTTCGTCATGGTCGGGCAGGTTGATCTTTTCCCTTAATTGAGAGACCCCGGCAAGGGGTAAAAAGAAAATAGCAAAACCCAATATCTTTATTTTTCTCCGCAATAGATGCTGCATATACCTAAGCTCAGTGGTTTAGAATAAGTGTTCCTGTATCCCAGGTTGTCCAGGATAGCTGTAAAATTCTTTCCTTCCGGAAATTTTTTAATTGATTCGTCGAGATATTGGTATGCGTTGCGGTTTTTCGAGAATAATTTGCCCACTCCCGGGCAGATGACCTTCATGTACAGGTTGTACATGCTTTTTACAAGCGGCATTTTTGGTTTGCTGAATTCAAGAACAACCAGTTTTCCCCCGGGTTTCAGCACCCGCCTGATCTCACTCAATCCTTTTTCCAGGTTCTCGAAATTACGTACCCCGAATGCCACGGTTACCGCCTCAAACGAATCATTTTCAAAATTTATTGTCTCGCTGTCGCCATTTAACAGTTCGATGGCTTTTTGCAGTCCAAGCTGCTGTATTTTCTTCCTGCCTATATCCAGCATGCCATCGCTGATGTCGATCCCGGTTATCTTTTCCGGCCTCAGTATACCAGATGCCATGATGGCCATATCCGCTGTACCGGTTGCCACATCAAGCAGGTTTTTGGGTTGGATGGCTGCCAGTTGCTTAATGGCCTTCTTCCTCCAGGATATGTCGATCCCTGCACTCAGGAAGCGGTTTAGAAAATCATACCGGAAAGCAATGTCATTGAACATGCCGGCCACCTGCTGTTTCTTACCCAGCCCCGAATCCTTATAGGGTACTACCGTATCGTGTGCATAATCTGACATTGGGGGCAAAGATAAGGAGAGATACCCGATGCAGGATGCCAGATACAGGATTAATGCCCGGCACCAGATCTTTTAACTATTTGAATATTGTCCAAAATCCTCCACCTTGCTTCCTGCATCCTGTATCCTGCATCTGGCATCCTGCATCCTGCATCTTGTATCTTGTATCCTGCATCTGGCATCCTGTATCGGGTTTCGGTTATCTTTGCCTCATGCAGATCAAATCAGCCAGGTACATCATCAGCAGTCCCGGATATGAAAAATGCCCCGTGCCTGACAAAGCGGAATATGCTTTCATCGGCCGGAGTAATGTGGGCAAATCCTCGCTGATCAATATGCTTTGCAATAATGAAAAACTGGCCAAGACCTCTTCGGCCCCGGGAAAAACACAATTGATAAACCATTTTGAGATAACCTCATCGCCATCCCTTCCCGCTCCTTCAACAGGCCCGGGAAAGAAGGGTGAAGTGAAGACCGATGCGAAGCAGAATAAATGGTACCTGGTTGACCTGCCCGGGTATGGTTTTGCCAAAGTAAGTATAAGGAGCCGGAGACGTTGGGAACAGATGATAGAGAATTACCTGCGGAAAAGAGAGAACCTTTCCATGGTCTTTGTTTTGATAGATGCCCGCCATTCCCCGCAAAAAATAGATCTTGAATTTTTAGAGCAGTTAAAAAAATGGCAGGTGCCCCTTTCGCTGGTGTTTACCAAATCGGATAAAGTGAACCAGCGTACAGTAAGCAAGAACGTAAAGGATTTCCTGGAAGCGATGAAAAAGACCTGGCAGTTCCTGCCACAGCATTTTGTCAGCAGTGCCCTTAAAAAAACCGGGAAGGATAAGATACTTGCACTTATTGAAGAGATGAACAGCGGTTCCTGATTGAAAAATTCACCGGATGAGGGAGCAGGGGGTGAGGCCTGTGTTCTGAACACATGCGTTGGAAAAATAATTCTCAGCAAACTTAATTCACCACTTTATTGGCACAACTGCTGCTGGCAAAGGCTTCCGGCTTGGCTTTAAAGGCAAAGCCCATTCCCAGGATATAGCCCATGGCTTCCCGCAATGCCTCATTGCTTTTAAAGTGTGGGTTGGTGTTGATGTCGGCATGCACTTCCATATCCACATTATACACCGTGAACAGGTCGCAGAGTTCGTATGCGATCTCAATGCTCTTGGCCACTTCCACCAGCATTCTTTCCTTGATGCTGTACTGCTGCAATGTCTTTTCATTGTGGATGAACATAAAACCGCCATGGCCTTCCCGCAGGAAAACGATCACCGTGGCAAACTCCGTTTCCTTGCCCTTTACCTGGCTGTCGGTTCCGATACAAACTTTTAAATGATAGCCATCATCTGATTCCCGTTTGATGGCCTGTTCTACAGCATCCTTGATGTGCAACTGGATAGGATCTCCGTTAAATTTTCTCCATAGCATAAAAATGGGTTTTCTAAAGTTACGGATAAATTACCCCTAAATCCCCTAAAGGGGACTTGACGGAGTAAAATTATTTACAGAGTTATTAAAAAACTTACAGTTAAATATCATGTAATCACTTAAGTTATTGATCTCTTTACAAATCCCCTTTAGGGGATTTAGGGGCACAAAAAAGGGGATAGCCCCTAACGCTACCCCCTAACTTACACATGAATCTACCTTACTGTCTTATGACTCGTTCTGTCTGTTTTTCTCTGTTGCTTAAAAGCCGGGGATATACCATATCAACCGGGTTCTGTAAAATATATTGCGTTCAAAATTTTATACCCTGTACCGGAAATCCAGTGCCACATGAACGGTAATTTCAGTTTGTACCAGTGTAAAAACGTAAAACCGCCTGTCAATATTGCCCGATCCATTCGGGTAAACTGTATTGAAATAAGCCCTTTGGTCAGGTACCTGTTTCAGAACAATTGATCATATCCCGGAAACTGCTGAACGGCATCTGTGAAACAGCAGACCGGGTAAAGGCCTTCACCCGGAACGGACAAAAGAAAAGGTGACAGCCCCCGCTGTCCTCCTTTTTCAGAAAATCTGCCTTACTGCTTTATGATTCTTTCGGTTTGTTTTTCATCATTATTGAATAGCTGAATGATATACATACCAGCCGGCTGGTCAGGGATATTTAACCGGTTGATGCCTTTTAATGCTGTTCCAGCCAGCAATACCCTTCCGTTCACATCCAGTAACCGGTACCCGCAATTCCGGGAAGCATTGATAACGATCTCATTTTGCACCAGGGTGGAAGCGCTGAAAAGTTTTACCGGATTGCCCGTTCCCTTCAGTGCAATGGTATTGGAATAAACCGACTGGTCAAGCACCGATGTCACTTTCAGCCGGTAATAAACGGTATTGGTCTTATAAGGCTGCCAGGCAAAGTTTGCCACGGATGGCGCCAATGATGTTAACGTGTTGAACCGGGTACCGTCATCCGATGCTTCAAGCAGGATCGTTTTTACCGGCTCATCGGCAATGATGCGCCAGCGAAGGTCATGCTTGTCCTTATTAATGGTTCCGCTGAGATCCACTGCATGAATCGGTAAAGCACCTGAAGTTCCGGCTATGCTGTAAGCACCGAGGCTTCCGTATTCCCCGGTATTTGAATTACCGGTACCATCTATTTTCAGGTAATACGTTCCGGCATTTAAGATCGTATCAATCGTCACACGCATGGTGGCAGCCGGATCATAGGTCCTTACCAATGTTGCGGATGAATTGTATAACTCGATCTTGATGTCCAGGTTGGCGCCGATATAATTGTTCGCTACATTAAAAGGGGTGGCGGTAAGATGCAGGTTTGCATTTTGCAGCAGGGTGAATTTAAAAGCATCCTGATCCGAATTGGTCCCTATCAGCCCGTTTACGCTGAACCCTGCAGGAGCAAGTGTATACGTACTGCTGTTCAATGTTTCGGGGTAATCATCCGGACGGTACGTAAACCCATTTTGAGTGGCGATGATGGAAAGGTTATCCTGTACAGAAGTACATCCGTAAGGGGTAGGTCCATTGTTCCAGTTGCTCATGTTGCGGTAATAGCTGTTTCCCATTATCGGCGACCAGCTTGTTTCGCCGCTTCCGGCGCCACTGTTGTATTGTTCTACCGGTGTACTGCAATTGGAGCCATACCTGGACTGGTGGGAAAGGCCAAGTGTATGGCCGCTTTCGTGCGAACAGCATTCGCCAACCATTTTAGGACTATAGGGACCTAACACATCACTGAATACAAAAGCAGGCGTATCATCGCCCCAGGCAAAAGAACCCACATAGGCAATTCCGCCCACACCGGGGCTCCATGAACTTGTGGTGGTGATGATGACCCGTATCCGTTTATTCAGTGGTGCAGATAAGAAAACAGTTGAGTCGGTTGTGATGTTGATATCAAAAGGACGGTAATCCTCTGCCACCCGGTTAAAAGCCTCTGTCACCTGGGGATCGGTCATACCGGATGGATTGCAATAAAAAGAAGTTCCTCCATTCCAGACAGAGCTTTGCACATAGTGCCCGTCAAAGTCCAGGAAAATGGTTGCCGCAGCGGATGGGTAACTGTTTAATTTAGGTACAGCAAAACTTTTAATCGAAAAAGTTATGGCGGCGATCAGTAGTAAGGTAAAGGTTTTTCTCATGTTGGTGCATTGGGGGTTATGCAGGTTTAGGTATTGATCATTTTAATTCGGGCTGCAATCGGGTATCGCCCGGTCGGTCTCCATTTTTACCAGCCGGTAATTCCCGGCAGCATCCCGTTTCAATTCGTACCCGTCAAAATAATTTTTGTTGACGATGCGGCCCACGTAGGAAACGGTATTGTCTTTATTGGTGATCCGGGAGATACTGAAAATGGAATTATGGTAAGCAGCAGATTTGATAACGGCCGACTGCAGGTTATCGTATTTAACCACATTATTCACCACGTTGCCTGAAAAGGAAAAATTATCGGAAAAGGACAGGCTGATGTTCTGACCCTGCGTTGAATGAAAGATACTGCTCAACGCTGCCTCTGAACAATCAATAACGTCAGGAAAATTGCTGAATTGCTTTGGTTTGGATGCGGTTTGTGAATGACCGGTTGTTGCAATGAAAGTACACAGCAACATTATTGCAATGGCTGCAAAATGTTTCATGGATCTGGTTTTTTGGATATTGGACAACTTGTTCTGATTTGTCTAACGCAGATCAGGGGGCTTTAGTATGCCGAAACCTATAAAAAAGGGATGAAAAACAGCCAGGAGGAACGTTGTTTTCAGAACTGGCCCGTACTTAACAATACCAGTGTACAGGCTTCAACGGGTTGGATCCCGTTTGCCCTGGCCAGGTCAGCCAATTCCTCATTTTCGGCGCCGGGGTTGAAAATGATCCGTTTGGGATGGAGGGAAAGGATATAATCGTAGTATTCCTGCTGGCGCAGCGGGTTCAGGTAAATCGTCACGGTATCAATACCAGGGAATGGTTCATGCTCCGTCCCGATCTCCACCGGACCCACTGCTCCTTTCCTCTTCCCGATGGCTACCACCGGGTGTTGCTGACCGATCAGTCTTTTAATGGCCAGGTTGCTGTACCGGGCCGGGTTTTCGGATGCACCCAGCACCAATGTCTTTTTCTTTTCCATGCTATTGTAAAAATCTTTCTTTTAATTCCGGCGTAGGTACCATGCATTCCTCCCGTACACCAAACCACTTATACCTGTTGGCGGCGATCCAGTTATAGATCCCGTCCCGGAAGAATTTTGGCACGATCATATAAACATAGAAAACAGGCCATAATCCACTTAAATGCCGGCAAACTTTTAAAGCAGCCGATGATCTTGCGTAGGCTTTCCCGTTCTCTATGAAGACAAATGATTCCATGGCTTTTACCGGTAAATGATATTGTTGTAACAATCTTTGCCCGGCTTCAGACTGAAGGGCTGCAAACCGGATATTGTTCGATTTATCTCTTTTGATAACGAATTTAACCGCACTGTTGCAGAAATTGCAGATGCCGTCGAATAATATGATTGGTTGTTCTTTCATTTAAAGAACTTCAGCAGGCTGCTCATGAACCAATTCTCATCTGCCTTGATCATTACGTCCAGCATTTTATCGGCCTGGCTGCCAAACTTCCGTATGCCACCGACCGTGTCGATAAACTGTTTTACATTTTTTTCTTTCTTATCACCATCGATCTGCTCCAGCTGGGCCAGTAATTTCAGCATGGGGTCCAGTTCCCGCTTCTTTCTTTCCTTGATGATCTGGGTGGCCACTTTCCAGACATCTTTCTCAGCGGTAAAGAATTCCCGCCGCTCCCCCGGGATGAGTACCCGCTCCACCAGTCCCCAGGATATCAGGTCACGGGTGTTCATATTCACATTTCCCCGGCTGATGTTCAGTTGTTCCATGATGTCGTCCTGCGTGATGGGGTCCGGGCTGATGAGCAGCAAGGCATGGATCTGCGCCATGGTCCGGTTGATACCCCAGTTCGTACCAAAAGCGCCCCAACTGCTGATGAACTGTGCTTTTGCCTCGGAAAGTTTCATGATGACTGATTTATACTGTAAAGATAATACAGTTTTTGAATTTTCAAAACTTATTGAAAATAAATTTTAATCAGGTTTTGCAAAACTGATCGGCTGCTTCCGGTAGGCATTCACCTTTTTACCTTTCTGAAAGGCCGGTTCCCATGGCGGGGAGTTTTCTATGACACGGATGGCTTCTTCATCCAAAACAAATTCTACGGACTTTGCCAAATGAACCTCTACGCATTTACCCGATGTATTTACAACAAACAATACCACCACACGGCCTCCCCGTACCGATTGATTTCCTGTTTCTGCATTCAGATTTTGGGATAAATATTTTATCCATTCCCTGTCGCTTTTTTTGAAAAGTGCTTCCTGTTCGCCATCGGCCAGTTTATCACTGAGGGGTTCGTGTTTGACCGTATCCGGATCAATTGTTTTTACCAGCACCCCCCGTTCATACTCCTCTTCTAAAATTACCTTACCGGTATCGTTATAGTAATACCAATCCTTTTCTTTCAGATTGTTGATATAATAACCGCTCTTTGTTATTGTTCCGGCAGGAGCATATTCATAAATAGGTCCTTGCAGAACTTTAAGTGTAGAGTCTGAATAGCTTCTTAATTTCTGCAAAGGGCCTTTCAGTTTATAATCAAGGCGCTGAAAAAATTCCGGGTATTTTTTTACTACAATAAATGAATGTGCTTCTTTGATATTCTCCGTAATTCCATTTTTCCCCACCAGGACGAGGTTTACAATTTTCTGCGAAAATGCAGGTAATGTTGCCAGGCAAAATACCAGGAGGTACGTTATTTTTTTCATACTCGACTTATAAATGCGAAGATTGCTTTGTGATCTTATAAAAGGAATGTAATAAAAAAAGCACCAGTGTTAATACCAATGCCTTCACTTTTTAATTTGTTTTGACCGAAACAGAAACACTACAGCAGCATCGTAACCGGGTTCTCCAGGTATTTCTTCAGTGTTTGCAGGAAAGCAGCCCCCACAGCGCCGTCCACCGTGCGGTGGTCGCAACTGAGGGTAAGCTTCATGATATTGGTTGTGCCAAATCCCTCTGCTTTTTTAACCACCACTTCTTTTATCCTGCCCACAGCCAGTATGGCGCTGTCGGGTGGATTGATGATGGCGGTGAATTCTTCAATGTCCATCATACCCAGGTTGGAGATGGTGAATGTATTGCCACTGAATTCCTGCGGCTGCAGTTTTTTATCCTTTGCCTTGCCGTATAGTTCTTTTGCCTCGGATGCAATTTGTGACAAGGTCTTCTGGTCCGCAAAACGGATCACCGGAACGATCAGTCCGTCGGGTGTTGCCACCGCACTGCCGATATGTATGTGATGGTTCTGGCGGATGAATTCCCCCCCCGCCTCTTGCGGGGCAGGCATCCAGCTGCTGTTCACATTCGGGTGCTGACGCAATGACAAAGCGGCTGCTTTAATAATAAGATCATTGAATGATATCTTTACCGGGCTCAGTTCATTTAATTGCGTACGCACATTCATGGCATTGTCCATGTTTATCTCCATGGTCAGGTAAAAATGCGGCGCACTGAACTTACTTTCTCCCAGCCTGCGTGCAATGGTCTTACGCATCTGTGTGAGCGGAATATCGGTATGGCCTTCCTGGCCTGTTGCAGTAAATACAGGAGCCGGTGCAGCCGGAAGCTTTGCAGCAACTGCTGCAGGCGCTGCAGAAGGGCTGTAATTATCAATATCTTTTTTGGTAACCCGGCCACCGTCGCCGCTACCGCTTACTTTGGTTATATCAATTCCTTTATCGGCAGCTAATTTTTTAGCTAATGGAGAAGCCTTTACTCTTCCGTTGGTAGAAGCAGCAAGTTGTTCGTTGTTCGTTGCCCGTTGTTCGGGTGCTGATGCGGGTTCTGTTGCGAACTGCCCACTGCCCACTGCTGCCTGCCCGCTTTTCTCTGCGGCAACATATGCGCTCACATCCGTTCCGGCTTTACCCACGATCGCAATGATCTCATTTATTTTTGCAGCCTTGCCTGCTTCAACGCCAATATATAAAAGTGTTCCTTCTTCATACCCCACCACTTCCATGGTTGCTTTATCGGTCTCCACTTCGGCAAGTACGTCATCACTTTTTACAAAATCACCCGGTTTTTTATTCCAGGCCACGATCTTTCCTTCGGTCATGGTATCGCTCAGTAAAGGCATGCGGATCTCTTTTGCACCGGCGGGAAGGGAAACGGTTTGAGGTTGCGGGCCTGCCTGTCCGGTAGGCAGGTTTGAGGTTTGAGGTTGGGGGTTTGAGGTTGGGGGTGTTTCAGCAGGCGTTGCAGATTTTGCGGCAGGTGCCGGGCCCTTTTCTTCCAGCAAAGATTTATAATCCTCGCCCTCTTTTCCCACAATGGCGATCACCTGGTTGATCCTGGCGGCTTCGCCGGCGGGTACACCTATATAGAGTAAAGTTCCGTCCACATACCCGTTCACTTCCATGGTTGCCTTATCGGTTTCCACCTCGGCCAGCACGTCATCGCTTTTTACCTTATCGCCCACTTTTTTATTCCAGGAAATTATTTTCCCCTCGGTCATCGTATCGCTCAGCAGCGGCATGCGTATCACTTCTGCCATAGTATTAATCGCTTATTTTTGATTGAGGTTCGAAATTAAGGCAAAATGCGGAAATGGGGGCAGTTCCGGTCAATAATCCAGTTCCAGCCGGAGCCGGTCTTTTAATTCTTTTACCAGGGGGTATTCCTCGATAATCTTAAGATACTGCTCCCGGGTGTTCA
Organism: Chitinophagaceae bacterium; assembly: GCA_016710165.1. NCBI lineage: Bacteria > Pseudomonadati > Bacteroidota > Chitinophagia > Chitinophagales > Chitinophagaceae > Chitinophagaceae bacterium. The sequence continues at coordinate 1,619,417 of JADJLJ010000001.1, forward strand.
ATGGCCTTTCGCCGGGTTGGGTGGCGTCTTCCTTTTCTTCCAGTACCACATTGTAGGTAAGCTGCCGGTTGCAGAAATGGTCCTGCAGGCAGTGAACCAGATCTGCCCGTTCCTGCTCGATGAACTTTTGCTGGATATTGCTTTCTGTAATGATCTCGATGGAGTTATTATCAATGATCTTTAAAACAGCACCCCTGAAGTTGGTAACGGCCGAATGGTTCTTTTTGGCACTGAGCTTCTCAATGAATTTGTCCCAGCACAGTTGGAGTTCCTCCGTTGTTATTTCCTTTGCACCGTTCCCGTTTGCCTTATGTTGCTCCGACACTTTTTTACGTATGGCATCCAGTGAGCCAAGGGCCCTCCTGGGTTCGGGTGAAACAGGCTCCGGCTCTTTGGCTGTTTTTTTCCCGATGGGGGATCCAGGCTCTTCAATGATCAATTTTGCCCCTGCATTTTTTTTAAGGGCAGGTTCAGCAGGAACATCCTGTTCCTTTAACCGGATCACCGGCAGGGCTTTAAACGCTACCGGCTTTGCAGATTCAACCAGTTTTTTTTTTGAAACAACGCTGCCGGCATCCACCAATTCTACGGCCTGTGCCAGGTAGCAGAGTTTGATGATGGCCAGTTCTACATGCAGGCGCTTATTCCTTGCCTGCCGGTAACTGGTCTCTGCCTCATTCAGCAGGTTCAAAGCGGCAAGCAACCAGCTTGTTGATATCTGTTTGGCAGCCTGCATATACTTTTGCTTAAAATCATCCGCCACTTCCAGCAGAACCGCAGCCTTCGGGTCTTTACAAACCAGCAGGTTGCGGATGAATTCACTGCAGCCTTCCAGCAGGGTATCGCCTTCAAATCCCTTTTGATTTATTTCATCATACAGCAGCAGGGCATCACTGAGTTTCTGCTGCTGCATACAATCGAGCAGTTTGAAATAATAATCCTCATCCAGGATATTCAGGTGCTCCAGTGTGTTGCTGTAATTGAGTTCACCGTTGGTAAAGCTTACGATCTTATCCAGGATGCTCAAGGCATCCCGCATGCAGCCTTCGCTTTTTTGTGCGATCACATGCAGGGCTGCTTTTTCGGCCTTTATGTTTTCCTTATCACAGATCTCCTGCAGGTGATCAATGGTATCGTTGTTGGTGATGCGCTTGAAATCAAATATCTGGCAACGGCTGAGGATGGTTGGCAGGATCTTATGCTTCTCGGTAGTGGCCAGGATGAAGATGGCATAAGGCGGCGGCTCTTCCAGCGTTTTTAAGAATGCATTGAAGGCGGATGAACTGAGCATGTGAACCTCATCCACGATATAGACCTTGTATTTACCGGCCTGCGGTGCAAAACGGACCTGCTCCACCAGGGTCCGGATATCATCCACCGAGTTATTGCTGGCCGCATCCAGCTCATGAATATTCAAGGAGGTTCCTGCATCAAATGAAACACAGCTGTTGCAGGTATTACAGGCTTCTCCATCGGCAGTCTGGTTCAGGCAATTGATGGTCTTGGCCAATATCCGTGCACAGGTGGTTTTACCAACCCCCCTGGGCCCGCAAAATAAAAAGGCATGAGCAAGCTGGTTATTCTTTATGGCATTCTTTAATGTAGTGGTGATATGCGCCTGCCCCACAACTGTAGAAAAATTCTGGGGCCTGTACTTTCTTGCCGAAACAATAAACTTATCCATAATGGTTAATGGTTCATAGTTGATGGTTCATGGCCTGGCCATGATCTATAAGCCATGAACTATGAACGGACTTTGGGCAAATCTAAAATCTTAAATCTGCAATATCAAATCAAAATCGGGTGGCGTTTAAATTCCCGGGTACGGTCGAATAGATACCGGTAAGTGACCAGGTTCCGGCTGCGGTAGGTATCGCCAAAACTCTCTGCCACATTGATCATTTTGGGGTTAAAATCGCCGATCCACTGCATTTCATAATCAAGGTACTGCTGGTTTGGTTTCTGTACAATTTTCCGGCATTCGCCAATGATGTACGAGTCGATCCCTTTCCCCTGCCATTCGGGTACCACACCAAATACAAGCCCTACGAATTTTTTGGCCGGCCTGAATTTCTGTCTCCATACAAATTCCAGTTTCTGCAGCAGGCCGAATTTTCCGTTCATGTGCTTAAAGTACTGGTTGATATCCGGCAGGTTGATGAACATACCAATGGCCGTTCCCTTGCAGTAGGAAAAATAAGCAATGTCCTCATCCATTACCGGCTTCATTTTTCTGAACATCAGCAGTACCTGGTCCTTGCTCATCTGTTTCAGGCCGCCATGGCCGGCCCATGCCTTGTTGTACACTTCCACAAAATCACCGGCATATTTTTCAAGGTTGTTTTTCCGGATGGTCTCAAAACTGATATCGGGGTCGGTTTCGTGCATTTTATGCCGCTCCATGGTCTTTTGGGCCAGTGGTTTTGTTGCATCCAGCCCGAAGCAGACCTGGTTGAAAAAAAGTTTGAACCCGTAATTCTCAAAAAGACTGATATAATAAGGAGGGTTATAGTTCATGCAGTAAAGGGGTGGGAAAAAGCCCTGGGTGATCAATCCCCACCAGCGGTCACGCTCCCCAAAATTGATGGGACCATCCATGGCTTCCATGCCATGCTGTATCAACCAGTGTTTTGCATTGTCGAACAGGAGATCGGCGGCATCCTGGTCGTTGATGCATTCAAAAAAGCCAATGCCGCCCACCGGCACCTCATCGCCCTTGTTCTTATATTTTTTATTGGTGAAGGCGGCAATACGGCCGATCAGTTTTCCCTGGTCGTCCTTTAATACCCAGCGGGTAACTTCTCCAAAGCGAAAGGCCTTGTTCTTCTCCTTATCAAACACTTCATGGATATCCTTATCCAGCGGGCGTATCCAGTTGGGGTCGTTTTTGTGCAAAACAACAGCTACCTGTATGAATTCTTTTGCGGTGGGCTTATTTGTAACGGGGATGACCTGCATGATAATTTTAAAAATGCAAAGTAACTACATTTTAAAGCAACCCATAAAAAAAGCCATCCGCCAGTTGGCGGATGGCTTTTAATCATATCCAGCCTAAAAAAGGTTTTTCTAGTGCTTTTCAAATTGTACAACACCGCTTTGCGTGCCGTTCTTATCCTGTAACCGGATGATGTATTTACCGTTTGCAAGCATGGTTCTGAAATCGAACCGGAAAGATTGTACATTCTTCAATTCGATCTCCCGGCTTCCGTACATTCTGCCATTCATATCCATAAGGGTGACATTGTACCTGCCATTGAACAGGCCCTCTTTATTACCAATGGTAATAAAGTTCCTGTCTATTACCGGGTTTGGATAACCATAGATGACAAATGCTGGTGGCAAAATACACTTGCCGCTTACCTGGATAATTTTACTGTATTTAAAGCTTGCATCTTTGTCTACCATCTTCAGCCGCAGGTATAGGTTATTTCCCTGTAACTGGTCAGACAGGCTGTTGATGTCAAACAAAGAACTGTAGTTGCTCTTATTTTGTGCGGCCACACTGTTTATGGTACTGTAATTTGTACCGTCTTTACTTACCTGCAGTTCATAATGGTCAAAGTTCAATTCATTTTCAACAGACCAGTCGGTCCGGATGATACAATCTTTCTTTACTGCATTGAATTTGGTTAATGTAACCGGGGTGGTACCTGTTATTACCGTATAATCTATGGATGCTGAGTTATTATTTGGGTTAGCATCTGACAGAATGTAAGGATTGCCCGGGGGGTTTACTACAAGGAACTGGCCGGAAACGATGGATGTGCCCAATGAATTTGCCTTGACCCGGAATACAGCGTCGCCAAAGAAAAATCCGGGTAATGCAGTATGTATAACACCAATGATCAAGGGTTGGCTTTGCGAAACATCATAACTCCACGTAATGTATTCGCTGTAGGGAGCTGTAGAGAGGTTGAACGCAGGATCCAGGATCATATTTAATCCTAAGCCTATCCTGATATATGCCGTGCCCGGCGGGATATCATTGGGATGTAAATTCAAAAAGCCGAGTTTCAGCAGGTAGAAGGATCCATTCAGCAGATTATTTGCATCGGCCGGCGTGTCATCAAGCTCTGTAATATCAAATGCCGAGAATGCCGGGTCGGCAGTAACAGGGATCTGTGTAAATCCTTTTACGGATACCATGAGGAAAAACACCAGGGGTGTGATCCGTTTTGGCAAATTAATTATATGTATCATAACTTTTCTCTTTAATGGTTTATGCAGCAAATTGATATATAAAGATAGTCTTTTCATTGTTTATTTTCAGTCCTATTGCCGTACAAAACGTAAGTTCCGGGTTATTCCATCCTCCCCGGTGACCATTAACTGGTATGATCCGCCTGGCAGATAGCCGATCATGTACTTTACCATGTCCTGGTTTATCAACTGCACCTCTTTACGGTTGATTTCCTTGCCGGCGGCATCCATCAAACGGATATTATATTTACCGTTGAAGATACCTTCTTTAGCAACCAGTTTTAATTCTGTTACATCGCTTAAAACCGGGTTTGGATAAAGCGCCAGTTCAAACCGGCCATTACAGATATTATTTACGGCAACAAGGTCTGAATAGCGCAACTGCCCCGTAATCGCTTCTGCCTTAATTCTTACAAACAAGCTGCCCCCGGAAATGTTCTCAAGTCTTGAATAGTATGACCGGGTGCCATTTGCCACCATGGTCTTTCCTGCAATGAAATGAACGCCATCCGCTGAATGTTCCACTATAAAACGGGTAATCCTGCTATCATCAGAAACCTGCCAATTCACATCCAGATTACAGGCAAGGGCTTTGGCCTTAAAATAAGTGTATTCCATTGTTAAGGGTGCCAGGTTGGTATACTCGCCGGTAATGATATTATTGTCGGTTTTCAGGTCCGATAAAATGAATTTTGGGTTTTTGTGATTGGTAATTAACATATGGCCGGTAATGATCGATTGTCCTGCCTTACTCGGCATAACAGTGAATTCCACATCAGCAGCAAACCCGGCTGGTAGATCACGGTACAATTCGCCGGAAATGATAATTTGATTAAAGGGATCGGTAGACTGGGTCCAGCGGAAATAATCCGGAAGCGGGGCATCGGTTCCCTGCAGGTTGGTGACCAGGAAACAATTTGTACCCAAGGTCAGTTTTAACCGGCAGGTGCCTGCAGGTACAGCATTATCAGGATTTGCATTGGCCACTTTGAAATGGATCTTAGTAAGCTTACCTACTTCCAGCATGCCCGCATTCAAGGAGGTATTCTGCATATCCGTAAACTGGAGTCTCTCCAGTAACAGGTCGGTATAAACCCCCCTTCGTTGTGTATAGGCTGAAAGCGAAAGAACAGCCAGCAGCAGGGTAATGAGTTTTTTCATATTTCTATTTTTAAACCATGCTGCAGCATACATAATATACTGCAGCATGATAATTGATTAATTCCCGATGAAGAACAACGAGTTTGAGTTATTACTGGTTATGATCTCCGATACCGGCGGCGGGAAGATCAACGCATTCAGGTTAAACCTTGTTTTACTGGTTGTTGCACGCTGCAATTTGATACCCAAATATTTCAGGTCATTACAGGTTATCGGTGCATTCCTGGTAAACTCAACAAATCCCGAAAACACAGCCATTGTCCAGTTTGGATTGTCAACCGGGTAAGTATTGGGTCCTATGGTTACCGATGTTGTTGCTGAGTTAAAAACAATATTATAACCCGAGATCCTGAAAACACGCAGTTTTACAGGTGTTGCTGTCTTACCTGCTATCTCACCTATGTTATAAACGATGTCCCGCTGGTCTCCGTTGGCAACGAAGAGATTGTCATTATTATCAGCACCCAGTGACAGATCGGTGTTGGCCGGGCCGGTGAGCGTGAAGGTGGTTTGCTTCTCACAACCATTGGCATCCTGCACATACATGGTATGCAACCCTGCCCCCAGGTTGGTAAACGTAAAGCTTGTTCCGTTCACTGGTGTAGGTGCCTGCCAGCCACCTGCATCAACCTTGAACAGGTAATTTGGCGTACCACCACCTGACGTTACCGTAATACTACCCGTGAGATTACACCCGGTGGTAGGATTTACATGAGTCGTTTTAGTTATGGTCAGCAAGACAGGCTCGGTAATGGTATAGTTTCCGGTTACCGGACTGCAGCTGTTAGCATCGGTTACGCTGTAACTATATGTACCTGCCAATACCCCGGTGAAGATGTTACTTGCCTGTGTCACGCCGTTGAAGGTATAAGACAATGGTGTGGTGCCACCAGCTGCGGTGATCGTGACCGTAGTTGTAGCCCCGTTACATAAGATGGCTGTATGTGATAAATTGCTTACGCTGATCACGGCAGGTTCAACAACGGTAAAGGTTCCTGCTGCCGGGGTACAACTGTTGATATCGGTTACACTGTATGCATAGTTTACGCCTGCAGGGATGCCGGTAAAGACATTGCTTGCCTGTGTTACACCATTGAAAGTATAAGACAATGGTGTGGTGCCGCCGGCTGCAGTGATCGTAACCGTAGCGGTGCCACCGTTACATGCTATTGTGCTTTGTGATACATTGCTTACGCTGATCACGGCAGGTTCAACAACGGTAAAGGTTCCGGTTGCCGGGGTACAACTGTTGGCATCGGTTACACTGTATGCATAGTTTACGCCTGCAGGGATGCCGGTAAAGACATTGCTTGCCTGTGTTACACCATTGAAGGTATAAGACAATGGTGCGGTACCACCAGCTGCAGTGATCGTAACCGTAGCGGTACCACCGTTACATGCTATTGCATTCTGTGACACATTGCTTACACTGATCACGGCCGGTTCAACAACGGTAAAGTTACCGGTTGCCGGGGTACAACTGTTGGCATCGGTTACACTGTAGGCATAGTTTACACCTGCAGGGATGCCGGCAAAGACATTGCTTGCCTGTGTTACGCCATTGAAGGTATAAGACAATGGTGCAGTGCCGCCGGCTGCAGTGATCGTAACCGTAGCGGTGCCACCGGTACATGCTATTGCACTCTGTGACACATTGCTTACGTTAACCGCCGCTGGCTGTACCACGGTAAAACTTCCGGCTACCGGTCCACAACTGTTGGCATCGGTTACACTGTAATTATAGGCACCTCCTGTCAACCCTGTGAACACGCCCGTTGTATTCGTAATGCCATTAAATGTATAAGATAATTGCCCGGTGCCGCCGGATGCGGTCATCGTCACCGTGGCAGTGCCGCCATTACACAAGATGGCCGTGTGTGCTATATTGCTTACATCGATCGCCGCCGGCTGTGTGATCACCACCGCATTACTTGCATAAGTAAGTTCCTGGTTGATCGCATCCCTTACTTTGATGTTGTAAGAACCTGCTGCCAGGCCGGTAAATGTATACGGACTTGCCTGCGCCAGGATCCAGGTTGCCCCGTTATCCTTACTGAAATCGTAGGGCGAAGAACCGCCACTAACGGTCACCGTGATCGTGCCGGTACTCACTCCGTTACAATCGAGGTTGGTTGATCCAACACCAACGATCAGGAAGTCACTCAGCACCGTATATTGAATATCGGCGTGGTTATTATTCGTATTCGCATCCGTCAGGAACAGGGTTGCGTTATTGTGATTGGTAACCTGGAAGTCGCCATTCACAATGGAAGTGCCTGTTAAAACTGCCTTCACATCAAACACGGCAATTTCATTTCCACCAGCACCAAAGGATGGCGGAAGGTCTGCGACCTGGTCTCCGTATATCACATCATTACCGGCTTCAACCACTTTGGTCCAGGTAAAATATGCACTCAATGGAGCGGTACCCAGGTTATATCCCGGATTCAGTATCAGCTTGCTTCCCAGGTCAATCCTGATCCTGGTGGTACCAGCCGGGATAGCATTAGACAGGCTTAAATTCTGTACCGGCATTTTTACCTTGTTCACAGAATTGAATGCTATCAGGTTAGCATTGATAAGCACATCCGACATGTCTGTCATGTACACATCCACGACGGCCGGATCGGCATTAATGATAAACTGGCAATTCGTATTCTGGAATCCGTCTGTTCCCGGTTGCTGATCCGTTCCATTGGTCAGGTAAGGAACATAGGTAACATTACCGTTGATTTTAGCAGCTACAGTTGCCGCAACAATTGAGCCATACCAGTTACAGGTTGCTGCAAGGGTTGCTGCCGCAAGGTTATTGATCGCCTTGCCGGTATTGCCCGAAAGGTCATTGGTATTGATGTTACCGATGGTACCTGCTGAAGCTTCAATTCGGATACCGTCGACCGAGTTATTCGTAATGAAATTATTGGTGACCGCAGTCAGGTTTCCGCTGTTTTGCACACGAACGCCTGTTGCATTTGAAGTAATGGTATTCTGTGTGATGCTTGCAGTACCGCCGTCAATGTCCACAGCGGTAGTTGTACCGGTGATCGTGGCCACATTGTTGTGGATATTGGCAGAAGCCAGTGATCCGCTCACCTGTATGCCGGTATTACTTCCACTGATGGTGGAATGTGCAATATCCAGCACACTTACATACGGTGAGAATGCAACTGCTCCGCTTACCGATACAGCTGCTGCGGCTAAAGGAGCATTGATCGTTATGTCATCTACAGTAACCTTTGCATCCCCGGAACCCCAGGTGGCATCATTATTAACGATGCGGATACCATAATCCTTTACATCGGATATGCTGCCCCCGGTTACACTCACATTGTTACTGGGTACATTTGAAAAATAATACCCGGTATTGGCATTATTCTGCCCGTCGATGGTATTGTTGCTGAAGGTTACCACCCGGTTATCCGTTAATGTAAGTCCATAGAAACCTATCCAGGTTTTCCCGGCGGGTGGGGCAACCAGGTAATGAATGGTATTATTATCCACGCTCAATGCCGGTGCTGTACCACTGCGGTAGTTAACCCATATACCTACATTCCGGGTATATGCCGGGTTTGTGATCTTCCAGGAGATACTAACGTCGTTGTTACTGATACGCGGAACGAACCCTGCATCAGCTGCCACGTTGGTTCCATGAATGCTCAGGGCCCGGTCCACATCCACAAACACGTTATCGGATATATCCGTATGCATTGCATAGGTCTGTATTCCTTCCCACATATTTTCAAACCGGTTGTTCCGGATATAGTTGAAGGACTGGTTGGTATTGTAATCCACTTCCAGGTAAACTGCCTGGTAATCGAAATTGTAGAAGATATTATTCTGGATATCCAGGTGATTGACCTGTGTAAACGGTCCTGACCAGATAGGAGCATTCTGCATACCGGCAGACGTGTTCACGTCTGCTCCACCCACATTCACCCCACCTGTGATACCCGGGTTATCCCCATTCAACAGGAATCCCTTGAAGGATACATTGCTTGCTTCCACGTCGATTAATACCCCGTTCTCCGGATCATTTACTGCCGGCATGATGATCGCTTCAGCAACCCGTGTGCCTGTATTTGGGTTAATGGTGTAGTTAGGGCCACGTATATCCAGTGGTTTGTTAACGACGATGTTTTCCGCATACGTACCCGCACATACCTGTAACACATCATTATTGCCGGCCGCATTGATCGCTGACTGGATAGTAGCATAATTGATATTCGATGTGGTGTTCGTTACCGGCAGGTATTGTACCGCTGCAGTGGTGTTGGTGGTAGAACTGTTGGCATCGGTGATCGTAATATTATAAGTACCGCCTGCCAATCCGGTTATTGTATAAGGACTGGTAACACCGGTTGCAGAACCGCCTGTCCAGCTGATATTATAAGGAGCAATACCACCACCAAACGTTACCACGATGGAACCCATCGAAGCACAAAGTTGCGGAGTTGGTACCGCCGAAGTAATAAGCAGCGGTGTACCGGTACAAGAACCCGGCACAGGTTGGAAACCTGCTGCCAACGGTTGCGAATCGGTACCGGTGATCAGGAATGGCACGTAGGTGACCGTACCACCGGTTATCATACTGTTAATGGTAACGGCATTCGTAGTGCCCCACCAGTTACAGGTCATATCTGCATTGTTGGTACCGGCGCCGGATATCGTTACATGACTACTGGTATTACCGGTAATGGAATTATTATGTGCGTTAAAGTTCAGTGTAAAGCCGGCACTTGTTTCCAGGTAAAAACCATTGAAATTATTAAGAATGTAGTTGTTCTCAAAGCTGGTGGTATTGTTGCCATTACCGCCACCCAATACCTGTGTGGTGGCATACATACCGGTACTGCCCGGCTTATTCTGGCCATCAACCACGTTGCTGGAGAACACAGGTGTTACTGATGCATTCTGACCGGCACTGGTCATCCCTGTATTGATATTGAAAATAACATTTTCGTGAACGAATACATTCTTATAGGCACCGGAAACATAAATACCGTAGCCATTGGCTTTGCCATTGCTGATATTGTTGTTAAAGATATCATCGGCAGTTCCTGTGCCGCCAAAGCCATTCTTATCAGAAAGAATACCCGTAGCTGAACTTGTTATGACGTTGTTCAGGATGAATGTTCCGGTGGAATTAACTGTGGCAATGGCCCCATTCGCATTGCTTATTGTATTACCGTTCATGATGCCCGAACCGCCAGTGTTGGATACGGCTACAGAAGCCACATTGGCCTGAACATTCGTAACCGTGTTACTGCTGATATTGAAAGAACCGCCCGATGAGGCATTAATTCCCGTCAGGAATATGTTTCTGACCGTGACAGTATTTACCCGGAAGTTGGAGAACACCCCTGCCGCGTGATTGGTGATGATTCCATTCCGTGCATCAATATTGGCTCCCCCTACATTTACCGTACTGGTGAGCGATGGGTTATCCCCGTCAACGGTCAGATCATGAATGTTTACATTATTTGCCTGAACTAAAAATACATTGGTACCGCCAAGTGTGCCGCCACCTGTATCCGGGTTGGATGTAGCAGGAATGACGATCGTCAATCCAACACCCTGTCCTTTTATTTCCAGTTCCTTGTTTACCACTACATCTTCAGCATAAGTACCGGCATCAATACTGATGGTATGGCCGTTTAAAGTAAGCGGGTCATCTATGGCTGCCTGGATGGTACAATAATTTATAAGTGTATTTGTATTGTGAACAGGGCCTGATGTTGCAGGATTATTGATGACCACATTGGCTGTTGCCGGAGATGTACATCCATTGGCATCGGTTACGGTAAAATTATAGGTTCCCGCTGCAAGACCGTTGATGATCGTGCTTGTTCCGGTACCGGTATGGCTGCCCGGATTGATTGTCCAGGTACCTGTTGCAGGTAAACCACTTAAGGCTACACTGCCCGTTACAGTCAGACAGGTTGGTTGGGTAATCGTACCTACTGTTGGTGTGGCAGGGATCGCATTCACCGTCATCGTGATCGTGTTCGATGTCGCCGGACTGCCTGTTGCACAGGTTGCATTGGAGGTTAACTGAACACTGATCGCATCACCATTCACTAAGGTTGATGAAGTGTAGGTAACTCCTGTCTCTCCGCTGATCGGGGTAGCTCCATTATACCATTGGTACGTTGGTGCTCCGCCGCCATTGGTTGGTGTGGCTGTAAAGGTCACACTTGTTCCGGCACAAATTGTATTACCTGGTGCCGCTGCTATCGTTACACTTACAGGTAAGTTCGGGTTCACCGTTACTACCGTCGCAGCCGATGGAAGTGATGGACAGCCATTTTCTGTTACCACTACCGTATAAGAACCGCTTGTGGTGGCTGAATAGGTCTGGTTGGTCTCGCCGCTTATTAATACGTTATCCTTATACCACTGGTTGCCTGTTGCTGCCGATGAGGTCAGTAATACTGAACCACCATCGCAGAATGTGGTCGGGCCACCAGGAGTGATCGTTGGTGTGGCAGGGATCGGGTTCACCGTCATCGTGATGGTGTTCGATGTTGCAGGGCTGCCCGTTGCACAGGTTGCATTGGAAGTCAGCTGTACACTGATCGCATCACCGTTCACTAAGGTTGATGATACATATGTCACTCCTGTCTCGCCGCTGATCGGGGTGACTCCGTTATACCATTGGTACGTTGGTGCTCCGCCGCCATTGGTTGGCGTGGCTGTAAAGGTCACACTTGTTCCGGCACAAATTGTATTACCTGGCGCTGCTGCTATCGTTACACTTACAGGTAAGTTCGGGTTCACCGTTACCACTGTTGCTGCAGATGGAAGTGATGGACAGCCATTTTCTGTTACCACTACCGTATAAGAACCGCTTGTGGTGGCTGAATAGGTTTGGTTGGTCTCGCCGCTTATTAAAACATTGTCCTTATACCACTGGTTGCCTGTTGCTGCCGATGAGCTCAGTAATACTGAACCGCCGGCACAGAAAGTGGTCGGGCCACCAGGAGTGATCGTTGGTGTGGCAGGGATCGCATTCACCGTTACCACTGTTGCTGCCGATGGAAGTGATGGACAACCGTTCTCTGTTACAATTACTGTATAAGAACCACTTGTGGTGGCTGTATAGGTTTGATTGGTCTCGCCACTCAATAATACATTGTCCTTATACCACTGGTTACCTGTTGCTGCCGATGAGGTCAGTAACACTGAACCTCCCGCACAGAATGTCGTCGGGCCGCCAGGAGTGATCGTTGGTGTGGCAGGGATCGCATTCACCGTTACCACTGTTGCTGCCGATGGAAGTGATGGACAACCGTTCTCTGTTACAATTACTGTATAAGAACCACTGGTAGTGGCTGTATAGGTCTGGCTGGTCTCGCCACTTATTAATACATTGTCTTTATACCACTGGTTACCTGTGGCTGATGATGAGCTCAGTAACACCGAACCGCCGGCACAGAATGTCGTCGGGCCGCCAGGAGTGATCGTTGGTGTGGCAGGGATCGCGTTAACCGTTACCACTGTTGCTGCGGATGGAAGTGAAGGACAGCCGTTCTCCGTTACCACTACCGTATATGAACCACTTGTAGTGGCTGTATAGGTCTGGTTGGTCTCGCCGCTCAATAATACGTTGTCCTTATACCACTGGTTGCCTGATGCTGATGATGAACTCAGCAATACTGAACCGCCGGCACAGAAGGTAGTTGGGCCGGCAGGGGTGATCGTTGGTGTGGTTGGGATTGCATTCACCGTCATCGTGATGGTGTTCGATGTTGCAGGGCTTCCTGTTGCACAGGTTGCATTGGATGTTAACTGAACACTGATCGCATCACCATTCACCAGTGTTGATGAAGTGTAGGTCACTCCGGTCTCTCCGCTGATCGGGGTGGCTCCGTTATACCATTGGTACGTTGGTGCTCCGCCGCCATTGGTTGGTGTGGCTGTAAAGGTCACACTTGTTCCGGCACAAATTGTATTACCTGGTGCCGCTGCTATCGTTACACTTACAGGTAAGTTCGCATTCACCGTTACCACTGTTGCTGCCGATGGAAGTGATGGACAACCATTCTCTGTTACCACTACCGTATAAGATCCGCTTGTTGTAGCTGTATAGGTTTGATTGGTTTCTCCGCTTATTAATACGTTGTCCTTATACCACTGGTTACCTGTGGCTGATGATGAGCTCAGTAACACCGAACCGCCGGCACAGAATGTCGTCGGGCCGCCAGGAGTGATCGTTGGTGTAGTTGGGATCGCATTCACCGTTACCACTGTTGCTGCCGATGGAAGTGATGGACAGCCATTTTCTGTTACCACTACCGTATAAGAACCGCTTGTGGTGGCTGAATAGGTTTGGTTGGTCTCGCCGCTTATTAAAACATTATCCTTATACCACTGGTTACCTGTTGCTGCCGATGAGGTCAGTAACACCGAACCTCCCGCACAGAATGTCGTCGGGCCACCAGGAGTGATCGTTGGTGTGGCAGGGATCGGGTTAACCGTTACCACTGTTGCTGCCGATGGAAGTGATGGACAACCATTCTCTGTTACAATTACTGTATATGAACCACTCGTTGTGGCTGAATAGGTTTGGCCGGTCTCGCCGCTTATTAAAACATTGTCCTTATACCACTGGTTACCTGTGGCTGCCGATGAGCTCAGTAACACCGAACCTCCCGCACAGAATGTCGTCGGGCCGCCAGGAGTGATCGTTGGTGTGGCTGGGATGCTCACCGTTACACTTGCGCCATGGAAGGAGGACAGCGGGCGGGGAGTTGCTGTGGCAGGGATCGCGTTAACCGTCATCGTGATGGTGTTCGATGTCGCCGGACTGCCTGTTGCACAGGTTGCATTGGAGGTTAACTGCACACTGATCGCATCACCATTCACTAAGGTTGATGATACATATGTCACTCCGGTCTCTCCGCTGATCGGGGTGGCTCCGTTATACGATTGGTACGTTGGTGCTCCGCCGCCATTGGTTGGTGTGGCTGTAAAGGTCACACTTGTTCCGGCACAGATTGTATTACCTGGCGCCGCTGCTATCGTTACACTTACAGGTAAGTTCGGGTTCACCGTTACCACTGTTGCTGCCGATGGAAGTGAAGGACAACCATTCTCTGTTACCACTACCGTATATGAACCACTCGCTGTCGCTGTATAGGTTTGATTGGTCTCGCCACTCAATAATACGTTGTCCTTATACCACTGGTTGCCTGTTGCTGCCGATGAGGTCAGCAATACCGAACCTCCGGCACAGAATGTCGTCGGGCCGCCAGGGGTGATCGTTGCTGTGGCAGGAATCGCATTCACTGTTACCACTGTTGCTGCCGATGGAAGTGAAGGACAACCATTCTCTGTTACCACTACCGTATAAGATCCGCTGGTAGTAGCTGTATAGGTTTGATTCGTTTCTCCGCTTATTAATACGTTATCCTTATACCACTGGTTACCTGTTGCTGCCGATGAGGTCAGTAACACGGAACCGCCGGCACAGAATGTCGTCGGGCCGCCAGGAGTGATCGTTGGTGTGGCAGGGATCGCGTTAACCGTCATCGTGATCGTGTTCGATGTCGCAGGGCTGCCTGTTGCACAGGTTGCATTGGAAGTCAGCTGTACACTGATCGCATCACCGTTCACTAAGGTTGATGAAGTATAGGTTACTCCGGTCTCGCCGCTGATCGGGGTGGCTCCATTATACCATTGGTACGTGGGTGCTCCTCCGCCATTGGTTGGCGTGGCTGTAAAAGTCACACTTGTTCCGGCACAGATTGTATTACCCGGAGCTGCTGCTATCGTTACACTCACCGGTAAATTCGGGTTCACCGTTACCACTGTTGCTGCAGATGGAAGTGAAGGACAACCATTCTCTGTTACCACTACCGTATAAGATCCGCTGGTAGTAGCTGTATAGGTTTGATTCGTTTCTCCGCTTATTAATACGTTATCCTTATACCACTGGTTACCTGTGGCTGCCGATGAGGTCAGTAACACGGAACCGCCGGCACAGAATGTCGTCGGGCCGCCAGGAGTGATCGTTGCTGTGGCAGGGATCGGGTTAACCGTTACCACTGTTGCTGCCGATGGAAGTGATGGACAACCATTCTCTGTTACCACTACCGTATATGAACCACTCGTCGTGGCTGTATAGGTTTGATTGGTTTCTCCGCTTATTAATACGTTGTCCTTATACCACTGGTTGCCTGTTGCTGCCGATGAGGTCAGTAATACTGAACCGCCGGCACAGAATGTCGTCGGGCCGCCAGGAGTGATCGTTGGTGTGGCAGGGATCGGGTTCACCGTTACTACTGTTGCTGCCGATGGAAGTGATGGACAGCCGTTCTCCGTTACCACTACCGTATAAGAACCACTTGTTGTGGCAGAATAGGTCTGGCCGGTCTCGCCGCTTATTAATACGTTATCCTTATACCACTGGTTACCTGTGGCTGCCGATGAGGTCAGTAACACGGAACCTCCGGCACAGAATGTCGTCGGGCCGCCAGGGGTGATCGTTGCTGTGGCAGGGATCGGGTTCACTGTTACCACTGTTGCTGCCGATGGAAGTGAAGGACAACCGTTCTCTGTTACCACTACCGTATAAGAACCACTTGTGGTGGCTGAATAGGTTTGATTCGTTTCTCCGCTTATTAATACGTTATCCTTATACCACTGGTTACCTGTTGCTGCCGATGAGGTCAGTAACACCGAACCTCCCGCACAGAATGTCGTCGGGCCACCAGGAGTGATCGTTGGTGTGGCAGGGATCGCGTTAACCGTCATCGTGATGGTATTCGATGTTGCAGGGCTTCCTGTTGCACAGGTTGCATTGGATGTTAACTGCACACTGATCGCATCACCGTTCACTAAGGTTGATGAAGTATAGGTTACTCCTGTCTCGCCGCTGATCGGGGTGGCTCCATTATACCATTGGTACGTGGGCGCTCCGCCGCCATTGGTTGGCGTGGCTGTAAAGGTCACACTTGTTCCGGCACAGATTGTATTACCTGGCGCCGCTGCTATCGTTACACTCACCGGTAAATTCGGGTTCACCGTTACCACTGTTGCTGCCGATGGAAGTGAAGGACAACCGTTCTCTGTTACAATTACTGTATATGAACCACTCGTCGTGGCTGTATAGGTTTGATTGGTCTCGCCGCTTATTAATACGTTGTCCTTATACCACTGGTTGCCTGTTGCTGCCGATGAGGTCAGCAATACCGAACCTCCGGCACAGAATGTCGTCGGGCCGCCAGGGGTGATCGTTGCTGTGGCAGGAATCGCATTCACTGTTACCACTGTTGCTGCCGATGGAAGTGAAGGACAACCATTCTCTGTTACCACTACCGTATAAGAACCGCTGGTAGTGGCTGTATAGGTCTGGCTGGTCTCGCCACTTATTAATACATTGTCTTTATACCACTGGTTGCCTGTTGCTGCCGATGAGGTCAGTAATACTGAACCGCCGGCACAGAATGTCGTCGGGCCGCCAGGAGTGATCGTTGCTGTGGCAGGGATCGGGTTAACCGTTACCACTGTTGCTGCCGATGGAAGTGAAGGACAGCCATTCTCTGTTACCACTACCGTATAAGATCCGCTGGTAGTAGCTGTATAGGTTTGATTCGTTTCTCCGCTTATTAATACGTTATCCTTATACCACTGGTTGCCTGTTGCTGCCGATGAGGTCAGTAATACTGAACCGCCGGCACAGAATGTCGTCGGGCCGCCAGGAGTGATCGTTGCTGTGGCAGGGATCGCGTTAACCGTTACCACTGTTGCTGCCGATGGAAGTGATGGACAACCATTCTCTGTTACCACTACCGTATATGAACCACTCGCTGTCGCTGTATAGGTTTGATTGGTCTCGCCACTCAATAATACGTTGTCCTTATACCACTGGTTACCTGTTGCTGCCGATGAGGTCAGCAATACCGAACCTCCGGCACAGAATGTCGTCGGGCCGCCAGGGGTGATCGTTGCTGTGGCTGGAATCGGGTTCACCGTTACTACTGTTGCAGCAGATGGAAGTGAAGGACAGCCATTCTCTGTTACCACTACCGTATAAGAACCACTTGTGGTCGCTGTATAGGTCTGGCTGGTCTCGCCACTTATTAATACATTGTCTTTATACCACTGGTTACCTGTTGCTGATGATGAGCTCAGTAACACCGAACCGCCGGCACAGAATGTCGTCGGGCCGCCAGGAGTGATCGTTGGTGTGGCAGGGATCGCGTTAACCGTCATCGTGATGGTGTTCGATGTCGCAGGGCTGCCTGTTGCACAGGTTGCATTGGAGGTTAACTGCACACTGATCGCATCACCATTCACTAAGGTTGATGAAGTGTAGGTAACTCCTGTCTCGCCGCTGATTGGGGTGACTCCGTTATACCATTGGTACGTTGGTGCTCCGCCGCCATTGGTTGGTGTGGCTGTAAAAGTCACACTTGTTCCGGCACAGATTGTATTACCTGGCGCCGCTGCTATCGTTACACTTACAGGTAAGTTCGGGTTCACCGTTACTACCGTCGCAGCAGATGGAAGTGAAGGACAACCATTCTCTGTTACCACTACCGTATAAGAACCGCTTGTGGTGGCTGAATAGGTCTGGTTGGTCTCGCCGCTTATTAATA
This sequence comes from Chitinophagaceae bacterium, assembly GCA_016710165.1. NCBI lineage: Bacteria > Pseudomonadati > Bacteroidota > Chitinophagia > Chitinophagales > Chitinophagaceae > Chitinophagaceae bacterium. Next base: position 1,637,380 of record JADJLJ010000001.1, read on the forward strand.
CGTTATCCTTATACCACTGGTTGCCTGTTGCTGCCGATGAGGTCAGTAACACGGAACCGCCGGCACAGAATGTCGTCGGGCCGCCAGGAGTGATCGTTGGTGTGGCAGGGATCGGGTTCACCGTTACTACTGTTGCAGCAGATGGAAGTGAAGGACAGCCATTCTCTGTTACCACTACCGTATAAGAACCACTTGTGGTCGCTGTATAGGTCTGGCTGGTCTCGCCACTTATTAATACATTGTCTTTATACCACTGGTTACCCGTTGCTGATGATGAGGTCGTAACCCGGTTGTTCGGTGCGTGTCAGGTGGTGTGTGCGCCGGTTGCAGGTTCATGGGCCACCCCATCACAGTGGGGGGTGGCTTGGTGCTGCCCGCCATTGGTTGGTGTGGCTGTAAAAGTCACACTTGTTCCGCCAGATTGTATGGGCCGCTGCTATCGTTACACCAGGTAAGTTCGGGTTCACCGTTACCACTGTTGCTGCCGATGGAAGTGAAGGACAACCATTCTCTGTTACCACTACCGTATATGAACCACTGCTGTCGCTGTATAGGTTTGATTGGTCTCGCCACTCAATAATACGTTGTCCTTATACCACTGGTTGCCTGTTGCTGCCGATGAGGTCAGCAATACCGAACCTCCGGCACAGAATGTCGTCGGGCCGCCAGGGTGATCGTTGCTGTGGCAGGAATCGCGTTCACTGTTACCACTGTTGCTGCCGATGGAAGTGAAGGACAACCATTCTCTGTTACCACTACCGTATAAGAACCGCTGGTAGTGGCTGTATAGGTCTGGCTGGTCTCGCCACTTATTAATACATTGTCTTTATACCACTGGTTGCCTGTTGCTGCCGATGAGGTCAGTAACACCGAACCTCCCGCACAGAATGTCGTCGGGCCAACAGGAGTGATCGTTGCTGTGGCAGGGATCGCGTTAACCGTCATCGTGATGGTGTTCGATGTCGCCGGACTGCCTGTTGCACAGGTTGCATTGGATGTTAACTGCACACTGATCGCATCACCGTTCACTAAGGTTGATGAAGTATAGGTTACTCCTGTCTCGCCGCTGATCGGGGTGGCTCCATTATACCATTGGTACGTGGGCGCTCCGCCGCCATTGGTTGGTGTGGCTGTAAAAGTCACACTTGTTCCGGCACAGATTGTATTACCCGGAGCTGCTGCTATCGTTACACTCACCGGTAAATTCGGGTTCACCGTTACCACTGTTGCTGCAGATGGAAGTGAAGGACAACCATTCTCTGTTACCACTACCGTATAAGATCCGCTGGTAGTAGCTGTATAGGTTTGATTCGTTTCTCCGCTTATTAATACGTTATCCTTATACCACTGGTTGCCTGTTGCTGCCGATGAGGTCAGTAATACTGAACCGCCGGCACAGAATGTCGTCGGGCCGCCAGGAGTGATCGTTGGTGTGGCAGGGATCGGGTTCACCGTTACTACTGTTGCTGCCGATGGAAGTGATGGACAACCATTCTCTGTTACCACTACCGTATAAGAACCGCTTGTGGTGGCTGAATAGGTTTGGCCGGTCTCGCCGCTTATTAATACATTATCCTTATACCACTGGTTACCTGTTGCTGCCGATGAGGTCAGTAACACGGAACCTCCCGCACAGAATGTCGTCGGGCCGCCAGGAGTGATCGTTGGTGTGGCAGGGATCGCGTTAACCGTTACCACTGTTGCTGCGGATGGAAGTGAAGGACAGCCGTTCTCCGTTACCACTACCGTATATGAACCACTTGTAGTGGCTGTATAGGTCTGGCTGGTCTCGCCGCTCATTAATACGTTGTCCTTATACCACTGGTTACCTGATGCTGATGATGAACTCAGCAATACTGAACCGCCGGCACAGAAGGTAGTTGGGCCGGCAGGGGTGATCGTTGGTGTGGTTGGGATTGCATTCACCGTCATCGTGATCGTGTTCGATGTCGCCGGACTGCCTGTTGCACAGGTTGCATTGGAGGTTAACTGCACACTGATCGCATCACCATTCACTAAGGTTGATGAAGTGTAGGTAACTCCGGTCTCGCCGCTGATCGGGGTGGCTCCATTATACCATTGGTACGTTGGTGCTCCGCCGCCATTGGTTGGTGTGGCTGTAAAGGTCACACTTGTTCCGGCACAGATTGTATTACCTGGTGCAGCTGCTATCGTTACACTTACAGGTAAACTTCCATTTACCGTTACTTTAACTGTATTGGAAGCCAGTGATTGTGTAGCATTGGTCTGGCCGCAACCATTATCTGCAGCATAGCCTACGCAGAAATAATAACGGGTGCCCACCTCAGGTGCCCCTGATAATGGCGTATACGTTTGTGAAGTAGCGCCTGAAATCAATGTAGCTCCCGCAACGGTATTACTGTTGGTAGTATTATAATACCATTGGTATTGCAGGGTTGGTGTACCCGGGCCGCCGCTGTTTGTAATGGTTGCCGTTAACTCATTTGTAGCCACGCCCTGGCAAACCTCCTGGTCGGTAGAAGGAGCAACGGCCGTAGAGGTCGGGCAATTAGTCAGCGTAGTTGCCATTACAAAATAGCTGAAGCTGCTTATATCATTTGAATTATTTATTGAAGGACTTGCGGCAGTACCGCCGATGGAAGTATATGTGCCTCCCTGTAAGGTACTTTTGGCAATCACATCTTCTGTAGTAAGTGCATTTACACGGGTAAGAGAAACCTTACCGGTAAATGTACCAGAGTTAAGCGTGGCTTTCCAGTATTCGGTATGACTGATGGAGCCGAGTGTGCCATCGAATGTAGCGCCTACGCCGGCATCGGAATTAAATGCCTCTACCGTAACAACAGGAGAAGAAGCTGCTGACAAAGCAAGGGTAAACGGAAAATAATTTCCAGTGCCCCTGCCAACCGGGAAAATATAAGTACCTGTTCCCAGCGACCAGTTCAGCGGGCCTTCTACAAACCTGGTTGAAGAACCGGCCGATACCGCAGAAGCAGAAGTATTGGTAACAGTAACTGTTTTAGCATTTGTTGCCCCATTTAAAATGCCGCTTGAAAGGGTAAGTGTGTTATTAGCTATAACATCATCCAAAAGGGTTACGCCGTTTGAGTTATTGATATTAAGGTTTGAGAAAGTGCGGGCAGATACGAACTGTGCACCAGTACCATTAAACTCAACAGTAGATCCTGTATTAAGTGTAAGACCGCCTGTGGCAGTGATATTTCCTGCAACGGCACCAGAAGCGCTGGTTGAGCCGAGTTTTATGATGCCTCCATTATTAACAACAGCAGTACCGGCCCCCGTAATGGCCAGTGTGCTGCAATCCAGTGTACCATTTACGGCAACCGTTCTTGTTGTAGCTACCGGTAAGTTATTAATTAGCGTAAGGGAGGCTCCATTATTTACGACCCAGTTAATATTGGTACTGGTTAATGTTCCTGCGCTTTGTGTAAATGTTTTACCTGTTCCGGTGAAAGCGACAGTTGATACAGCACTGTTACTTGTAAAAGTTCCGCCTGTTTGCGAAAAACTGCCTCCAATATTCAATGTACCTGCTCCTGTTGAATTAGCTAAATCAAGTAAAGCACTTCCACTGATTGAAACATCACCTCCTACAGTTAATGCACAAGTTCCAGCACCAGATGATAACCAGAAGTTGGTATTTGTACCTGAAAGTGTAAAGTTTCCTCCAACGGATACAGCAATATTTGGAGCAGCAGTCAATGCATGTCTTATTGTACCTGTACCTGTGGATAGGATATTTAAATTACCCTGAACCTGCGATACAGTTCCTGCCCATCCAAAATTAGCTCCATTCGTACTTGTATTTATTGTCAGGTTTCCATAACCGGGAGAACTGGGTGCAGATGTACCTGATGGCGCAAAATTGTAAGTAAAATTACTTGTTGCTCCGAAAATTTCTGTACCAATAAAAGTTGTTGTACCCATTGATGCAGCTATATTTTGAACATATGATCCTCCATTGTCAATTTGAAAAAAGCTCGTTGCAGCTAATGTAAATGTGTTGCTTGCAGTTAATGTTGCACCATTTTCAATGATCACTACTGAATTGGCACCTGAAACAGTCCAGTTTGCAGTTGTTGTCATTGAATGAGGGGTTGTTCCTCCATTACCCGAGCCTTGTATGATAAAAATATTACCTGAAGTAAAGTTTGCAGGGCTGGTACCAGTTCCATCCCTGTTGGTTTTCCAACTGCCTACCAGATTGGGTGCATTGTCTCCGTTTGAATAATAGGTTGTAACTAATGGAACCAATTCTCCGGATGCAGTTATCTGGGCACCAGATGCAAAACCCGTGAAATTAATTTTGGCAAGTTGAGCTGGAGTAAGTCCTCCTACTCCAACCATTATTTTACCGGCAGTAGCTGTAATAACCGGGTAACCGGCGCCTGTCCATCCGGTTATACTCAGCGTTGTTCCTGCCCAGGTATTGCTGCTGCTGTTTGCAATGGTTAATGTATGAACGCCGGTACCTAATGCGATAGTAGATGTTCCTGCACCGGAAAAGTCAAGGGTACCGATGGTTTCACTGAAACCTGCTGATGCACCCGTGCTGAGTGTTCCCAGGTTAAGTATCATGGCCGTGTTATCGGGTAACACATTGGCGGCGCCAAGGCGAATTGTTGAACCGGAATTGATCGTTGTGGATGCACCGGTACCGGAATAACTGTTGTTTCCTGAAAGCGTGAGGATACTTGTTCCGGACTTAACCAATGAAACGGCTGTAGCGCTTCCGTTTTCAATAATGCCCGAAAATGTTGTTGCAGTAGCTCCATTCAACGTAAGGGTAAGTGTTCCGCCTGCACTGCTGGTAACCGTTCCTGCACCTGCCAATGATGCAACACTTTCACTAAAACCGTTCATGTCGAAAGTACCGTTTACAACGAGTGCACTGGTATTTGCAATTCTTTCTGCTGCGCCCAGTTTGAGTGTACCGGCAGTTACAGTAGTTGCACCTGTATGTAAATTATTTCCGGATAAGGTCAATGTTCCCGAACCAATCTTGGTTAACCCACCAGTAGTACCTGTACTTGCTCCTGTAATTGTCAGGGTGTTTGCTGCATTCGTTATATCAATGGTTGATATGTTACCTGCAGTTAAGGTAAAGTTCCTGTCTGTTGAAGCAGTAGCCCCGGTATATTGCAAGGTACCACCATTCAGTACAAGGTTGGTTGCGGCATTGGTTGCCTGTCCAAGATTACCTGCCACACCACCATCACCAATGGTTGAAACACTGAGTACCCCTGCGGTTATTGTTGTTATTCCGGTATAAGTATTAACTCCGGACATGGTCACTGCTCCGGCGGTTGTTTTAGATAAAGCACCTGATCCTCCAAGTATCGCAGTTACGGAACCGCTGGACACCGTATAGGATGTACCGGTTAAAACCCCGGTGGTGCCTGCAATGGTTCCACTCGTCAATGTTACTGCACCTACGTTATCATCAAAAGTACCGATGTCAAGCGTTCCGCCATTAACGGTCACTGCACCGGCAGCAATTGCGTTGCTGATACCATATTGCAGCGTACCGGCACTAATTGTGGTGGTCCCAGTATATGTATTGGCATTTGAAAGCACGAGGGTTCCTGCCCCTGATTTCGTCAGTGTACTACTACCGCTGATGATGCCACTAACCGCCAGGTCTGCAGCTGAGCTGCCATCATCTGCAACAGTAAAAATCACGTTAGTTCCTAAAACTACCGGTGTTGAAATGGTTGCCCCGCTGCTACCAGCACCGGCAGCATCATTTACGGTAAGATCGCTGGTTCCAATAGTTAGTGCTCCTGTTCCGGTTATTGATGAACCTGCTGCTGCACCACACTCCAATACAACTCCTGTAGTTGTTATATTTGAAGTTGACAGATTAAATATGGTTCCTGCGGTTACTGTTAAAATAGCATTCACGTCTGCAAGAGCCAATAAGGTTTTTGTACCGTTACCTGAAATGGTAAGATTCTGATAGTTGTATCCGGCCACATTAGGTTGATCACCTGCCGCATTATAATTTACCGTTCCTGTTGAGCGGGTAAAGGTTGCACCTGCTGCACCACTTATTCCATTCCCTCCTACATTTAATTTACCGTTATTGGTAAAAGTGATATTCTTTGTAAGAGCAGTGGCACCATTCACTAAAATCCCTCCATTTGCATTGAATGTACCGGTAGATATTGATAAAGTTCCATCCCAAGTTGTGGTAACCCCTGCTCCATCCATTGTAAAAAGCCCGGTAACAGTGGCGGTTCCGGCACCAATAGCCCATAAGTTTACCAGAGCTGCAGATGGCTGCAGAATGGTTGCTGCTCCATCAACCGCTACATTAGATCCCGTTCCCTGGTTAAGTGCACTGGCTACGGTTCCGCTACCTATGGTAAGATTTCCATTACAGGTAAGTGTACCGCCTGAAGTCATATTCACCGTTCCCGCTTTGGCAGAACCGGCAGTTCCCACAGTAATATCTGCTGATACTGTCAATGATGAAGTGCTTGTAAAAGTTAGTGTCCCATTACCGGCATTTGCTGATGTGATGTTTAATGTTGCACAGGCTGCACTTGTACTGGCAGGTATGGTCACATTAAAACCTCCCTCAATGTTCACAATATCCCCTGCAACAGGGAATACGCCAGAACCAACGGCTACACCGCCAGAGGTAAGAGACCAAGTTGTATTGACATTCCAATTCCCGTTAGCTATAGAATAATAAGTCGTCTGCCCAAACGCTGCACTCACAAAAAACAAATTCAGCATCAGCAATGCGATAGTAAATACACGGTATTTACTGAAGGTCTTTCTCAAGTTCATTTTTTTTGCAGTCAGGTCATGGGCTGTGGCGGCGTATGCAGGCACAGGTTGTGCAGTATCGTAGTTCATCGTTTTTGCCTGTTGGCATTGTTTGTATTTTATAAAAAAGAAAGAGGCGATGCCGGGCACCACATATTTCTTTACGGGTAAATTATTTTTGTTACCGTCTACAGAAAATCCTGTTGCGGTTACCTGTTTTGTCTTTGCGGGGGTGTTGCTGTAAACAGTGATCCTGCTACCCATTTGCGCAGGTAACAGGGAGGATGTAATTTTCTTTACGATCCTGGTGAAGCGATTGTTCATAAGCCGACGGTTTGGTTAGTACTATGGACAGTAATTCATAAAGGCTTTTTAAAAAAGCCTTTGGGGAGATTGGGTTTCGTGGCGGTAGCCTGTGTATTTATTTCCGTTACCTCTTACAATTTCACGCACTGAATAAAGGCCCTGACTTTTGCGTATATGCAAAAAACAGGATAAGCCTGTACATGAAATTTTAAAAGGACCTGGACGTATGTGTCAACCTGGGGGTTAAGCAACAACCTCTAACAAGGTTGATCAATTTAACAAAGGATAGAAAGGATAGAGTAAAATGGGTTTCAGTAATTTCGATTTGCTAAAAAATGTTTCTAACATCTTTTAAACGTGGTAAAAGTAAGGCTTGTTTTCCTAAAAGCAAATTTTTAAGCAGCGTATTTTCGAACCTACTCACTTTCAAATAGTTATACTTAGAAATGCCTGTTAAAAAAGTCAGTTAAAAGCGAATGCCTTAAAATACTAAATCTTACCAAAAAAGGTTGCCAAACGGGTTATGGCCTCAGCACAGTTTCACCATTGCTTTTACCTGCTGGGTAGTGCCGTTTTGCAGGCGGCATAATCACCGCCCTGCTTTTCTTGTCGCAGCATAAATATTCCGGTTCGTGGGCCATAAACCCCGGGGCGGAGTCAACTGGCAGCCAGCAGGCAGTTTAAAGGCAGGCAACAGGCAAGCAAGAGGCAGTCTACTGGCTTGCAACTGGCTGGCAGCAACGAAGGATGCGCCAGGGAAGACCCGGCAAAAAGAGTAAATAATGGCCAAAATGCATCATTACGGCGGCCCGGCTTACTGTCTTCATCGCCGGAACCGGGGCAGAGGCAACATGCAGGAAACATACAGTCTGCATACAGACTGCTTGCTTGTTACTTGCTTGTTACATGCTTACTGCTCCGAAGGATGCGCCAGGTAAGATGCGGCAAAAACGATTGAAACGATGTAAAACGATTGAAAACGGCTAAAACGGTATAAAACGGCTAAAAACGGTCGATTTCGGCAACTTATTTGGAAAGCCCCCTCCCGGGATCGTATGTTTGATGCATGGCAAAGAAGAAAAAACTATACCGTCGCATACCATACCTGCCTTTCTCACTCACCCTTGTCCGCGGGGCAATAGGAAAGGAGTTTGTGATCAAGCATTACAGCTATGGCGCTATCCGGACCAGGTACCCGGATATGACCCGGATCATTGCTTCGGCAAAGCAGCGTAAATGCCGCAACCTTTTTAAAGAAGCAGTGGAATATGCCAAGCAGGTGATCGCCGACCCGGCAGCAAAAGCAGCCTGGCAAAAAAGACTCCGCAGGCGCAACGGGGTATTCAATGCTGCAGTTAAGTTCTATATGCTGAAAGAGAAGCGGGAAAAGGAGCGTGCGTTGATGATGACGAACACATTGCTCTGGCTGGCATTTAAAAATGCAACGGCGCAGGAAATTGCGGAGGAGGAAAGGGGCTACAGTAACCAGGCGAACAGTCAATTGCCGGAATTATTTTCATCATCTGATTCCGGGCCCCGAACCGCGGCGGAGAACGACATCCACCCCCGTCTTAGTTTCGCACACTAACCCTTACTGGCGCAAGTGTTCCCATTTATTATGTTTGTCTTTTACTAAAATGATAATGGGATCACTTGTGACTTTTGATTCACCCGGATTGTATCCGGTATTTGAAACGTAATTGCTGAAATATAAGAAGCGAATGTTGGGTTATTAAATAAAATGTACGGTCACGATATTGTTTGCGTTCCAGAAAACCCCGATACAATCGGGTCAGATTTGAAGAGGCAACAAGTGATCCCGTAATCTTTACGTTTTTAATTAAAACATCTGGTAAGGGAACACTTGCGCCAGTGGGGCCAAGGCGATAAAGCATGAGCCGTTTTTCAGACGGCCCATACCTATTATTATAATTCCACCTCGCCAATAAACAATTCACCTTCTTTATCTTTTTTCATTTGCAGGGTGATGATCTTCCGTTCTTCCTTATCGGTACCATAGTGCAGGTAGATTTCTGCCATTATGGTGGTGGGTCCGGCAAGGGTTACCTGGGTATCACTATAATAATCTATTTCAATTCTATACCTGCCTTTTATTCCCTTTTTAAGCATGAACTGTTCAGGGCCGAAGCCTTCTGTAAAATCATCAGAGATGCGGCCGCCCATTTTGGTTTGAGAGTTGTCATAGTAACATTTTTCACCATCGGGATCGGTCACCCACAAATCAATATCTGTATTATTCATATTCCAGTTCATAACCACCCTGATGTCGCTTGGCATTGGAGCAATAAGCCGTTTGTCGATCTTCTTCGTATTCAATTTGTTTTTGTGCAGCGCTATCAAGTGATTAATTTCTGTTAAGAATAATTCCTCAATGCCTGAATACATGTTGTTCATTTCCCGGCTATAGCTTTTTGTCATGCCTTCATACAGCATATCCAATGCCTGCTGGTATTTGCCAAGGTCTGCATAGGCAAGCGCACAGTCCCTGTAACTCTGCGGATCAGACGGACGAAGCTGCATTACTTTTTGAAATGCGGAGAGCTCGCCTTCATACTCGCCCGCTTCCTTTAATTTATAACCCAGCATTTTATACAGTTCGTAACTGCTGTTCTCCAATTCGGCCAGGTTAGACAGAATGGTCAACGCATTCGCCCTGTCGCCTGTTTTGAGCAGAAAAGAACCTACTTCAAAAAAATATGTTGGCCTGCTGTAATAATACGGGCGAAGCTCCATGTATCTCAAATAACGGCCGGCTTTGGCTGTTTGTTTCAGCACCTTTATGTAATCGTACGTTTCAATATCAAACGGGGGCTGTGCTGCAATATTTTTGTTCTCTCCAGGTACCTGCTCCTGAATTTTTTGGTATGATGAATCGGATTTAAAATTCCCTGTTGTGATCAGTACAGCACCGTTTGCTCCTTCGGGACCAAATAAAGCAACAGCCGCAGGTGCCGGCAATATGGTATAATCTTCTACATCATCTGGTTTAATACCTGCGCCATTCCGCATGATCACCCCATCAACCACATATAATGCCCCCCCATCAGCCGCAAAGCCATTCTCTCCCCTTAATCTCACTGTTGTTTCGGCACCCAAATTCGCTGCAGACTGGCTCCTGACCTGTGCGCCCGCCACCCTGCCGGCCAGGGCATCATTCAAATTACCCTGGCGTATGGTATTAATTTGTTCAGCACTAAGGTTCTGAATATTTGAAGAAGTACTTCTTGTACTTCGCCTTATACCAAAAGCGCTTGTAACAACCACTTCTTTCAATTCTGATGTATTACCCTTTTCTAAAACTGTATTCAAAACGTTTTGGGTTCCCACCGGAACTTCGGTATCTTTAAAACTTGCGCCCGAAACAATAAGCACAGCACCCGGGTAAACCCGGAGCGAATAAGCTCCGTTTGCATCCGATGAAAGCCCTGTAGCAGTCCCTTTTATTTTGATCGTTGAAAAAGAAATGGGGTTACCATCGATATCAGTAACTTTTCCGGTAATGATCCTGCTGCCGCCCGTTGGCGTATTAAGCCTGTTTGCTGGTTGAGAAACGGGGGGCTGAACTGGCTGTGAACTGGGACTTTGAACCGGAACAGGCCGAGGCGTAGGTTGAACAACCGGTTTTGCAGTTACTTCTTTTTTGGGTGGCTTTGGATTATACCATTCCTTCAGCTCTTCTATCATGTCGAGGGAGTTCTCCAGGTCTTCTTCGTTTTTGGTGATCACATCCCGTTGCTTCTGTTTCATGATCCGGTCATATTCTGCCCTGAGTTCTGCAGGCGGGTACACTTTATACTGAATATAATCGCTAAGCGTTTCAAGTACGATCAAAGAAGTGTTACGTGTTACAATCCCGAACTGCCTCCCCAGTCTTTCAATTTCATGCCTGTTCCGGTCATACTGAATATCCAGTTCCGCAATTTTCTTTTGTGCAAATACACGGGAGATATCAAAGTCTTCACAAAGCTGCGTTTCGGTATTTATGCTGATGGCCTTCTCATAGGTGACCTGGCTTCCGTAGCCGAACTGAAGAATGATCTCCCGTATGCCTTCTTCTGCGATACCGGCAACAGAAAAAACATCATTCACCGGAACAGGTATGGAAGGGAAGTTTTCTTCCAGCAGGTCATTTTGTTTTACTCCCAAAAACCGGAATGGTTCGGTCGTAAGTTGTCTTAATGCCCCAGGGGCCGTTTCTTTTTGCAGGTCAATGAGCAATCCGCCTGTCCTCGAAGCGATGAACTTCAAATTGCTGTAGTCCGCAATACTGCTGCTGTTTACACAATACACCTGTTTCCCGGTCAACTGCATCTGTTTATTGCCCAATGTATGGCGGCCATCACTCACCAGGATAAATTCGTCTGCTTTGATATTGTTCAGGTTAATGTTTCCAAGATCAGTAGCGCCGTCGTATTGAATGGACCCGATAAATTTCTTCAGGTCATCCCAATTCCCGTTTTTAACAGGAAAAGCCTTTGTACTTTTTATGGTATTGCTGAAAACCACCAGGGTAACACCCAGGTTTTGTATTTTTTTAAAATAGAGATCAAGCAACTCCAGTTCCTTTTCTGCTTTACGAATGGTTCCGCTGAAGGAGGCATCCCAAAACAGTCCTATGGAAGCAGGCAGTTTTTTTGCCCGTTCATTTTTTTGCACGACGGTATTAATCAGGTAGCAGTATTTACCTTCAAATTCCTGCAGCATGACTTCGGCAGCATCCTGTGGCCGGGGTATGTTGAATGACAGAGGAATATCCGGCACATAATTATTTTTTTGTACCGATGCTGTGTACTGGTTATTACTTTTGGTGAACAGGATATTTTCATTATAGGACGGATCAAAAACGGGCCGGGATGCAGTTTGTATAATGGATACATCCAGGCTGAAATCAACCACGGTATCTTTTAAGCTCAATGGCAGATAATAATTCAATCCCGGGTATGCTCCAGCCGGCAGTTCTTCCTCATAGCCGATCAAAACCGTTCTTGTACTGTTTGGGTTGATTGGATATATTCTTGTCCGGAAGGTGTTGCCATCCAGTTTTTCCAAAAGACCGGGATCCACTCTCCTTCTTTCTATGGCTTCAAATACTTCAGTTCCCTTACTTCTGTCAACAGGAACCGCCTCTCTCATTTTCCCGTTAATATCAATGGCATAGCGACTTATACTTAATCCATCTTTTAAAGGGAAATTCAAATTACCTTCCAGTACACGGGATGTGGTGTTTTTAAAAACCATCTCCCAGGTGGTTCTGGCAACAGTACCACACACTTTTACTTCTATTCTTAATGCCTGAAATTTTACACCGTTATTGGTTTTACCATCAACCGTAAGTTGTGGTGTTTGTGCATTTGCAGCAAGGATGAATAAGCTGCTGACCGCAGCAAATAAAAAATATTTTCTCATAACAATGTTTGGCAACATGATGAGAAAACAAAAGGATTTACATAAAAATATTTCCCTGCCCTGCTTGCACGATCACCATATCCTGAACCCTGCTGCCATTTTGCATGCTGACGTAATATACAGCCGCAGGTAATAGTTCGTTGTCGTAATGATATATATGACCGGCGGGTCTCCGACATTTCCCCGGTGTTTTGATCAAGCGTCCAATGGTGCCGCATACCCGAAACAGTATTTTACCTCTACCTGCTTTCGCCCTTACTCCAATATTGTGTCTCAGCGTGGTTTTCACAGAATACACTTGAATACTAAGACACTTACGTGAAACCCCGATGGAGCATAAGAAAGGAAATTCCGTTAGCGAAAACCCCGCTGAAACAGAATCCGTTTCGTGGGCCACGAACCGGGGCTGGGGAGTGTATAATACTTGCGGCTAACGGCATTTTGCCGTAAATTTCCTGGCCTTGAAGATTTAAACTAAATTTATACTCAAAGATTTATTATGAGAACAATATTCTATTCTCTACTGGTCATTTTGCTGGCATGTTCCGTTGCTGCCTGTAAAAAATCAGATCCGGCACCGGCACCCCCGCCTGCACCGGATCCCTGCGCCGGAGTAACGATTTTGCCGGTAGCCGGAAAAACACATACAATAACCGGACAGTCGATCGGCACCATCACCGTAACCTCCCCCATCGGATCGGGTTACACCTACAGCATTGGCAATAATATTTTCCAGGCCTCCACCAATTTCTTTAACCTGGCTGCGGGTAATTATACCCTTACGGTAAAGAACGGGAATGGCTGTACCGGCACCACGGCAATAACAATCAATGGCTACGGCCCTAATTTTTTCAATGTAAGAACGATCGTGAATGGCTATTGCGGTCCGTGCCATTTGAATGGCTCCGTAAGCGGGGGTAAGAATTTTGACCTGGACAATGACATTGTGAATTCATGGGACAGGATCAAGATAAGAACGGTGGATGGCAATCCTACCTTCATGCCCCAAGGCGGACAGTTGACAGCCGCGGATAAGCAAAAGATCATGAATTGGGTGAATGCAGGACACCGGATAACCGATTAACATAAACCAGTAAATGCAAAAAGGCCGGTGAATTCAACACCGGCCTTTATATTAAAAGATCATTAACGGTTTATCTCACTTTGAGCATCGGCCTCACCTGCTGCGTAGAGCCATTCTGCAAACGGGCATAATAAATACCGTTGGGCAAATGAGAGGCATCAAATACAACGGTTTGCCTGGAAGCAGCAGGATAATCTTTTTCCAGCAGGTTAACGATCAGCCTGCCGGCTGTATCAATTATCTGTATCAGGGTATGGCCACCATCCGTACTGAATTCGATGGTCGTTTTATTGGTAAATGGATTGGGATAGTTGGTGATCATCGTTTTGCCGGAAGGGCTTGGTGGTGGTGGTGCGGTTACACAAACACCGTCTTTTATCAATGGCAGATCCTGCAACTGGCTGTTCACATTGGGCGGGAACAGACCCTGTACGGTCTCTTTTGGAAGACAGAACCATTTTTCCAGCAGTGTTGAGTAAACACTTCTGAAATCGTACTGCATGGGTATATTGTCATTCACATTTACAACGGCAGGGATCGTAGGGTTATTTCCCAATACGCCGCCCTGCACGGGTTTGCCAAACACAAACATCGGAGCTGCCGCTCCATGATCGGTACCAATACTGCTGTTGCTTTTTATCCTGCGCCCGAATTCGCTGAAGGTCATCCCAACCACCCGGTCTTCAACGCCTAGAAAGACCAGGTCATCCTGGAATGCTTTAATGGCATCACTCACCCTCCCCAATAAGGTGGCATGTGTACCAACCGTGGTGTCGGTTGCGGTCGTTTGCAAACTATGATTATCAAATCCGCCAAAGCTTACCATGTATACCCTTGTTTTCAAGCCTCCCTTGATCAACCGGGCAACGATCTTCAGTTGATCGGCAAGAGTATTATTCGCCGGGTAAGGATTTTGCTGTGTAACCCTTCCGGCTGCTGCCGTGATGGATCCTGCATATTGCTGGGTCTGCTTTGCGATGGTACGTATAAAGGTCAGTTCTTTACCGGCCTTTGTTGCAGGCACGGGGTCGCTGGTACCATTTATCAACTGGTAGAAGTTGGTAGCGCTGGTGATGCTCATGGCCATATTCACGCTGGGGCCCTGCGTGGTCAAAGAAGCGGTAGAACCAATCTGAATAGCGAGCGGATCAGGCGTATCTGCACTGGGATATCCATTGGGAAAATTCGGGTATTCATAATTCAGGTACCTGCCGGCCCAACCGGTATATACTTCCTGGTTGCTGTTACTTCCGGTCATCCATATATCGGTAGCCCTGAAATGAGAGAAATTTGGTTGCGGGTATCCTACCGCCTGGATGATCTTTAATTTGGTATCATTATACAGGCTTTGCAAACCGGTCATACTGGGATGAAGGCCCGTATTTGCATACCCGCTTAAACCCAGGATCCTGTTTTCAGGAATTGCAATATTGGGACGGGCTGCATTATAAAGGTTGTAATTGCTAATAGGGATCACCATATTCAACCCATCATTACCTCCGGATAACTGAATGATGACCAAAACGTGGTCGGTATCCGGACCACCGCCCATCAATGCCTGCACCAATGGGGAGTCAGCATCCAGCGCCTTTACAGCATAACCGCTTATTAATGCAGGCAAGGTAACCGCCATTGATTTTCCTAAAAATTCTCTGCGTTTCATTTTATTTTTTTTAGTCAGAGTTTATGGGTTGATCAGCTAAGTTGATATTCACTTAAATTCATCAGGTACCGGAACAGGTCTTTCAGTCTTGTATTTACTATATTGAAATTGGCTGTTGTCGGGTTGGCGATATAAGCACTCCAGGCATTTGTCCAGTAATAATCATACAACTGGTTGCTCAGCAACATTTGTATCTTCATCTGGTCTTTTACCTGCGGCGATAGATTCAACCGGTACAGGTACGTTAATGTCTCATTTATCAGATCGTTCGGATTGCCCGGGTTAGAAAGCGTTTTGGCGTATTCTACAAATTCAAACTGCATCCGGAATCCGTTTCGTATATAACCGGTATTGGTCATTATATCTGTAAACTGGTTCCTTTTGGGCAACGAATCCGTGGTGATCCATATCTCGTGAAAAGAGGGTTCCTGGTAATAAGCGGGGAGCCCGGCAACATTCGGGGGGTCATGCAGGTTCAGGCCCTGTAAGGTCATGAAAGAGTACAAGGTATTCCAATGGCCGTAGTTCGTATTCCAGTCCGTTGATACCGGCATTCTTACTGCATATTCCCTCATGGCCCCAATTACAATATCGGCCGGGGTTTTGATCACGCAACCCTGGTTCAGGACGTCAAAAAAATGTTCGCTTTCAAATAATGTGGTTAATACAGGTTTGATCTCGTAGTTGGCGGAGCGGAAGATATCTGCCAGCGGGGTAATGACATTTGCTTCGGTGGCTGCATCAATTTCGTAATAAATGAACCAGCGGTAAAACTTTCTCACAATGAATTTTGCCACTTCATTCTGAACAAAGATCATGTTGAGCAGGTCATTCAGTTCCAGGTCACCGGCGGTAGTTCCTGTTCTTCCGGTAATAACGGTATTGTTATAAAAAGAGGAGAACTGTTTGTTCACCGTACTGTGACGGGCCGGGTTGAAGACCGTTTGATACGTTGTTCCATTAACCTGCCAGCCGGTTAAAACCTTTGCAGCTTCTTTTACATCCTGCTCTGTATACTGGCTGCCCGGACCCTTACCCAAAGTAAATAACTCCTGCAATTCACGGGCATAGTTTTCGTCGGGTGCAGCGGCCGTGTTCAAATAACCATTCAAATAACGCAGCATGGCTATGTCAACAGTCATATCCCTGACCATTTGTTTAAAATTGCCAAGACAATTCTGGCGGATCGTTGTATGCTGCCTGTAAATCCAATTGGCATTGCCAACTTCGTTGGCTTCATTTCCAAAATGGTCGATCCACAGAAATATCATTTTCTCTTTGATGCTCCTGTCCTGGTTCACCATAACCCCTGTCCACCATTTCTTATACGATGCCCTGCGCTGGCTTTGCACCGTACCGTCGTTGTTGATATCATTCACCCAGGTTGTTCCCTGCGCTATGTTGCTGTCTGGTGTACCGGGTTGGGTGGAGGTAGTATATTCTTTGACCGGGGGAGCCGGGTTGGCAGCAACAGGGTTAAGCAATTCACTCACAGCCTGGCTCACAGTAAGGGTGGCAAAATAGTCAACGTCTGCCTTTTTTGCACCAAACATGGTCCGCTTCAACAGGTGTATTACTTCATTGGTCGTCCAGGGCCCTGTATACGGGTTTATCCCGCTAAAAGTCCGGGCTGTCTTTGTAATTTCAGCAGTGGCAGTAGTTTTTTTTGTTTTACCCGCTGTCAGGAAGTCTCTTCTGTCCATAGCAGTTTTTTTGGATGAGAGGTGATAAATAAGTGGTTACGACTAAACCGAACCGCAAAAGTTTAACCGGGAGGCGTTTTTTTTCTGATGGATTCCCCATCTGAATATAACGCAGCCCCTGATCCCTTTATTTTGCTGTTTTAAAGATAGATATTTTACTGGATGTTTTCTATGATCCCGGCAATACCCTGGCCACCACCCACACAGGCGGTAACGATGCCGTATTTCTTATTCAGCCGTTTCATGTCATTGACGATCTGTATGGTAAGTTTACACCCGGTGCATCCCAGGGGATGGCCCAATGCAATTGCACCCCCGTTGATGTTTACAATACCGGGATCCAGTTCAAGTGTCCGGATCACTGCAAGGGCCTGCGAGGCAAATGCCTCATTCAATTCCACCAGGTCAATTTGAGAAAGGTTCATGCCAGCCTGTTTTAACACCTTAGGCACCGCTTCCACAGGCCCGATACCCATGATACGGGGATGTACCCCTGCACTCGCACAATTCACCAAACGGGCAATGGGTTTTAGTCCCAGTTCATTCAGCATCTTCTCGCTCATTACGATTACAAATGCTGCACCGTCGCTGGTTTGGGAAGAATTACCGGCGGTAACTGTACCCCCCATGGCAAAAGCCGGTTTTAATTTTGCCAGCCCTTCGGGTGAAGTATCTGCCCGCACCCCTTCATCTGTATCTATAATAAAATTCCGCTTTTGCTTTTTCCCTTTTGCATCCAAATAAACCTCTTCCACATTGATGGGTAATATGCCCGGTTTAAAATACCCTTCCTTAATGGCATTGCCGGCTTTCAGGTGACTGTTGTAACTGAAGATATCCTGGTCTTCCCGGCTCACACTGTATTCTTTGGCCACTGCTTCGGCCGTTAAGCCCATGCTTAAATAATAGTCGGGTTCATTTTGTGCAATGGCATACGATGGAACTGTTTTCCACCCGGCCGTGGGTACCAGGCTCATGCTTTCCGTTCCGCCGGCAATGATGCATTCTGCCATACCGGTCCTTATTTTGGCGGTGGCCATGGCAATGCTTTCCAGGCCGCTGGCACAATAGCGGTTGATGGTAATGCCCGGTGCATGGATGCCAACTGCCCTGGCTGAGATCATCCTGCCAACCTGCAGTCCCTGCTCTGCTTCCGGCACGGCATTACCTACAATTACATCGTCCACTCTTTTTACATCCAGCTGGGGTACACTCGCCAGCAGGCCTTTGATCACATCTACAGCCAGGTCATCGGGCCTGGTAAAACGAAATCCGCCTTTTTTGCTTTTGGCAACGGCTGTTCTGTATCCGGCTACTATATAGGCTTCCTGCATAATTGAAATTTTGCCCCCATCCCCTAAAGGGGGGTTAAGAAATCAGAGTCTTTAAAAGCCCCTTTAGGGAATGGGGGCATTTAGTTGTTTATGCAACTTTCGATACCAAAGTTATAATTTCTGCATCAAACCAAAAAACTCGGTGCGGTAACTTAATTTTGCGGCAATGTATAAACTGCTCCGCACTGTTTTGTTCCTGTTTGACCCGGAATGGGTGCATTACTTTTCGATGAACAGCCTGCGGCTTCTATGTAAAATTCCCGGAGGAAAAAGTTTATTGGCTGCTAGTTTCAAGCCACAAGGGAATCTTCAATATTCTCTCGCCTTAGGAGAGATCAATGTTCAATTTTCAAACAGGGTTGGTTTAGGAGCCGGCTTTGACAAGAACGCCAAATATTTAAACGAGTTGGAAGCCCTCGGCTTTGGTTTTGTTGAGATCGGAACCGTAACTCCCCTGCCCCAGTCCGGAAATGATAAACCCAGGTTGTTCCGTTTACCAAAGGACAAAGCGCTTATTAACCGGATGGGATTTAACAATGAGGGCGTAGAAGCTGTTGTACAAAGATTAAAAGAATGGAGGTTTCGTCAGTCGTCAATCGTCAATCGTGAGTTGCACGGCTCACGACTCACGACTCACGACTCACGGCTGATCATCGGTGGCAACATCGGAAAAAATAAGATCACCCCCAATGAAGATGCCTGGAAAGATTATGAGAAATGTTTTAATGCATTGCATGCGTACGTGGATTATTTTGTGGTAAATGTAAGCAGTCCGAACACACCGGGGTTGCGAGAATTGCAGGAGAAAGATTCATTGCGGAAGATACTCACACAATTAAAAAATAAAAATGAAGAGTTAAAAATTAAGAAGCCAATATTATTAAAGATCGCTCCTGACCTGACCCAGGAACAGTTAGATGACGTGATAGACCTGGCCCTTGAAATAAAACTGGATGGATTGGTAGCTTCAAACACCAGCATCAGCAGGGACCAACTTCAAACCTCAAACTTCAAACTTCAAACAATAGGTGCCGGTGGTTTAAGCGGAAAGCCTTTACGGGAAAGGAGTACCAAAATAGTTCGTTACATTCATCAAAGAACGAAGGGGCAGATACCCGTTATTGCAAGCGGTGGTATATTTACAGGGGCAGATGCAAAAGAGAAGATAGAAGCCGGTGCATCGTTGGTGCAGGTGTGGACGGGTTTTATTTATGAAGGCCCGGGTATTGTAAAACAAATTTGTAAATCCTTATAACAGAAAATGGAATATTTATTCACCTCCGAAAGTATCATCAGTTTTATCATCCTGGTCATACTGGAAGTAGTACTGGGCATCGACAATGTGATCTTCGTAAGCATCATCATGAACCGGCTGAACAAGCAGGGAGATGAAAAGAAAGCCCGCCGCATATGGATGATAACGGGCATCCTTTCAAGGAGCCTGTTGCTGATGGGCCTGGGATGGCTGCTTTCCCAGAAAGGAAAATACATTGTACCCGAACAGTGGTTTGGTAAAGGATTTGACCTGGCCAGCCTTGTCATGCTGCTCGGTGGTTTATTCCTGATCTATAAATCCGTAAAAGAAATACATACCAAGCTGGAAGGGGAAGACCCGAATGTGGAACTGGGTAAGAAAAAAGGGATCTCCCTGGCACAGGGCATTGCCCAGATCATGCTGATCGATGCGGTATTCTCTTTTGACAGCGTGATCACGGCCGGTGGTACGGCCAAACATGTGGAGATCATGATCGCGGCTGTTATTGTAGCCATGATCGTGATGTTCTTATTTAGTCCCTCCATTTCATCTTTTGTACACAAGCATCCCACGGTAAAAATGCTGGCGCTTTCTTTTTTGGTGATGATCGGGTTAAGCCTTGTAATAGAAGGCTGGGATAGCCATGCAGCCGAAAGTCTTCATTTAAAAAATTATATCTACTTCGGCATGGCCTTTTCGTTCCTGGTGGAAATGCTGAACATGACCATGCGCAGCCGTGCAGCAAAGAAAAAAGTACATGTGGTCAGGTTAAACGAGCCGGTGCTGGAAAATGAAACAAAAGGATACTCAGACCAGGCAAAGTAAGGAAGCAGCAGCAATACCGGCCGTCTCAGTCCGTAACCTTGTTTCACCGAGGGCTACGGCAATGAAATGATTTTGCAATGCCTGTTCAATTTCGGCGGGGGTAAAATCACCCTCAGGACCGATCAGAATGATCTTTGAGGATAAAGATTCATTGATCATTTGCGACAAACTCCTTTTTTCACTGTCAATACAATGCGCAATGAATTTTTGCTGATGCCGGGCTGATGCAACTACTTGCTGTATCTTTTGCGGCGGCGTCAAAACGGGTAACCGGCATTGCTGCGATTGCAGCATGGCACTCACCAGGATGTTTTTCATCCGATCCGCTTTAAAAGCAGTCTTTTCTGTCCGTTCGCAAATAAGCGGAATGATCTCAGATACCCCCAGCTCCGTTGCTTTTTCGAGGAACCATTCAAAGCGGCTGCTGTTTTTTATCAGGGAGATAGCAATAGTGATCCGGGATCCGGGATCCGGGATCCGGGATCGTTGGAAAACTCTTACCACGCACTTCTTTCGATTATCTGAAAATATTTCGCAGGTGAAGATATCCCCCTTCCCATTGGTCAGTTGCAGTTTTTCGCCATGCTGCATCCGCAATACCTGCACAATGTGCTTACTGGCATCTTCATCCAGTACCACATCCGCTGCAGCAGCATCCAGGTCTTCTTTATAAAAAAAGGGTAATGCCATAAATGAAAAAGGAATGAAAAATCAAATTTAATTCTTCATTCCTTATAAATTTTGCCTAAAAATGTTCTTCGCTTTTATCTTCCAGTTCCCTCTCCTTTGGAGAGGGGTTGGGGTGAGGTCTTAAAACGGCGCATCATCATCAAACTCCCCGTCATTCATTTTGCTTCCTTTCTGGATATATAATTTAGCGCCATCGCCGTCATCTGTTTTTACCGGTTTCCAGTTACCTCCGGGCAGGCCCGTTGCAAAATCGCCGCCCCCCTCTTCTTCAATGAATTTCTGGATATGCAGCAGTGCCTTCAGTTTAACGGTATCCAGGCTGCCATTCCGGTGTTTGGCTATTTTTACAAAGGTTTCCCCTTTATTACTTTCACCAAATTCATTGGCGGTGATGTCATAATACTCCGGCCTGTAGAGGAACATGACCATATCGGCGTCCTGTTCAATGGCACCCGATTCCCGCAGGTCACTCAGTTGCGGGATCTTGGCCCCTTCTTTTCTTTTCTCTACCTCACGACTTAACTGCGACAGGGCAATGATGGGAACCTGTAATTCTTTTGCCAGCCCTTTCAGGTCTCTTGATATACGGCTTATCTCCTGTTCCCGGTTGCTGTTGCGGTTTTCGCCCGCCCCGCTCATCAGTTGTAAATAGTCGATGATGATCAGGCCGATATTGTGTTTATTTTTCAGCCTCCTGCATTTTGCCCTCAATTCAAAAATGTTCAACGCGGCCGTATCATCAATAAATATAGGCGCCTTGGATAAACGCTCAATGCCACGTTTGTACAACTGCTTCATCTCATGTTCTTCCAGTTTTCCCCGGGCGATCTTCTCCAGCCATATCTCGCTTTCGGCGCTCAATATCCTTTGCACCAACTGGCCACTGCTCATCTCCAGGCTGAAAAAACCCACCGCGGTCGGTTTGGTTGGATGCATGGCTGCACTCCTAGCCAGGTTAAGGGCGAAGGCGGTTTTACCAACGGAAGGACGGGCAGCCAGAACGATCAGATCGGTAGCCTGCCAGCCATACGTAATGCGGTCAAGCGATGCAAAACCGGTAGGCACTCCGGTGATATCTTCCTGGCGGTTACGCATGTCTTCAATGCGCTGGATGGTCTTCACCAGGACCGTATCAATGCTGTCGAAATTCTTGCGCAGGTGGTTGTTGGTTATTTCGAAGAGTTTACTTTCCGCATCATCCAGCATGTCGAACACATCGGTGCTGTCCTCATACGCATCCCCGATGATCTCACCACTGATGCGTATCAGTTCCCGTTGAATGAATTTTTGCAGTACGATGCGTGAGTGGGCATCAATGTTGGCAGATGAAACAACCGCATTGGTTAGCTTGGTAACATAATAAGGACCACCCACCAGGTCAAGTTCTTCCCTGAATTTTAATTCTTCAACAACCGTCAACAGGTCGATCGGTAAACTTTTAATGGCCAGGCCCTGCATGGCTTTGTAAATGCGCTGATGGGCATCCACATAAAAACATTCGGGTTTTAAGATCTCCACCACCGTGTCGAAAGCACTTTTCTCCAGCATGATGGCGCCCAGCACCGCTTCTTCCAGTTCCTTTGCCTGGGGAGGTACTTTGCCAAACATCATGTTCCCAAGGTCGAGGGGCGTTTTACGGCGCAGCTTTTTATCTTTATTGAAGTTAGTAAGTTCCATGTGCTTGTTTCCTGATGCTTGTTAGGGTTATTGTTCGCAGGGCGGCTAAGGTAAATGCAAAAATGGCTTTGTTTATTCACACCCGGTCTTTCATCTCCCTTTATATAGATTTTCCACCTTGAATCCACAGGCAAATATAACTTCTTCACGGCTTATACACAGGTTTATTAACACACAATATTCAAACAGAGCCGGGCAAGCTGACTTTTTATTAACACGGTAATACCCCCTGCTTAATTTTTCTGCACCGCTGCCACATTTTTTTCTGCTTGTTTTTTCTGGGCTGAATTTGTAGTTTTTTCCGTTTCCCCATTGTAAGTGAGAAAATCATAATGCTTGCCCGCCAATAACTATCTTTGCCAGTCAACAACAAATTGCTGATAACAAGATGACCATTAGTTACAACTGGCTTTGCGAATACCTGCCTGCCGGACAGGCAGGCCTTTCAGAAAGAATTGAACCGGAAAGACTGGGTAGGATCCTTACGTCTATCGGGCTTGAAGTGGAGAGCCTGGAAAAATACGAATCGGTAAAAGGCGGCCTGCAGGGCCTGGTGACCGGGGAAGTAATGACCTGCGAAAAACATCCCGATGCGGATAAATTGAAACTCACCACCGTGAATATCGGTGCAGCAGAAAGCCTGCAGATCGTTTGTGGTGCACCCAATGTAGCCGTTGGACAAAAAGTGGTGGTTGCCACTGTAGGCACAACCATCTACCCGGTCAGCGGCGAACCGATGACCATGAAAAAAGCCAGGATACGTGGCGTGGAAAGCCAGGGAATGATCTGTGCAGAAGATGAGATCGGTATTGGCGAAAGCCATGACGGTATAATGCTATTGCCTGCTGATACAAAAGTTGGCATAGCTGCTGCAGAATACTTTAAGCCTTATGAGGATTTTATTTTTGAGATCGGCCTTACGCCGAACCGGATGGATGCCATGAGCCATATGGGTGTGGCCAGGGATGTTTGTGCCTACTTATCCCATCATACCAAGAAAGAAACGAACATATTATCGCCCTTTAAGAACAATTTCAAGCCCGATAACCAGGGATTGCAGATGCAGGTGATCATTGAAAATACCGAAGCCTGTCAGCGTTATTCAGGAGTCAGTATCGAAGGAGTTACCATTGCAGAAAGCCCATTGTGGTTGCAGCAAAAATTAAAAGCCATCGGCCTGCGGCCGATCAACAATATCGTAGACATCACCAACTTTATCCTGCACGAGACCGGGCAGCCCCTGCATGCATTTGATGCAGATGCCATTAGCGGAAAAAAGGTCATCATTAAAAACCTGCCGGAAGGGACCGCATTCATTACCCTGGACGAAAAGGAAAGAAAACTTTCAGCAGAAGACCTGGTGATATGCAATGCAGAAGAACCCATGTGTATGGGCGGTGTGTATGGAGGCCTGCAAAGTGGTGTTACAACGAAAACAAAAAATATCTTCCTGGAGAGCGCCTGGTTCAACCCCGTAACGATCCGCAAGACATCTTTGCGCCATGGCCTGCGTACAGACGCTGCTGCCCGTTTTGAAAAAGGAGTTGATATCAGCAACACGGTAAATGTTCTAAGAAGGGCAGCCATGCTCATTAAAGAAATTGCCGGAGGCAAAATAGCCAGTGATGTGGTGGATGTTTACCCGGCCCCGAAAGAAAAAACGGAAGTTGCCCTCAAGTATCATTACCTGAAAAAACTAAGCGGTAAGAATTATCATCCCGATGCTATCAAAGATATTTTAAGCAGCCTGGGATTTGAACTGATCAAAGAAGGAGCGGATGAAATGCGTTTTTCGGTTCCGTACAGCAAGCCCGACATCAGCATGGCAGCGGATGTGGTGGAAGAGATCATGCGGATCGATGGGCTGGATAATGTAGAGATCCCGGCCGCAATAAGCATTGCCCCCTCAGCTGAAACACTGTCGCATGAAGTGGCCTACTCCGAAAAAATTGCGGATTACCTGGCTGGTTCAGGCTTCCGGGAAATATTCACCAATTCCATTACAAACAGCGCCTATTACGGCCAGGATGTTCTGCAGAGAACTGTGAAGATGATCAACAACCTCAGCGAGGAACTCAACATCATGCGACCGGCCATGATGGAGACCGGGCTGGAGTCCATCGCCTATAACCTGAACCGGAAGAACAACGACCTGAAGTTCTTTGAGTTCGGAAAAACATATTCGGTTGACGAAAACGGCAATTATATTGAAAGCAATCACCTGGCCCTTTACATCACCGGTAATACGAATCCGGGCAGCTGGAAAGCCAAAGCACAAAAGACCGATTTCTTTTTTGCCAAAGCGGTGCTGGAAAAAATAATTAATTTGCTTGGCTTAAAGGTTGATGCATACATGCCGTCAGAAAATGCCGGGCTTTCCGATTGCCTCCAGGCCCTGATCAATAAAGAACCCGTGGCACAAATAGGTATGGCAGGCACTAAAAAACTGGAATATTTTGATATTAAACAACCTGTTTTTTATGTTGACCTGGATTGGGATAAATTACTGCTGCTGAACAAAAAAACAAACATCCGGTACCAGGAGATCTCAAAATACCCTGCTGTAAACCGTGACCTTTCCATCGTGGTGAACAAGGCCCTGCCTTATGAGTCTGTAGAAAAAGCAACCCGGGCTGCGGGGATAAAGAAACTCAGATCCATCAGTTTGTTTGATATATTTGAAAGTGAAAAGATAGGGGCTGGCAAGAAATCCATGGCCGTGAGTTTCACCTTCCAGGATGAAGAAAAGACCCTGACAGATAAAGAGATCGATGGGATGATGAACAAGATCATCACTTCTTTCGAAAAGGAACTGAATGCAGAAATAAGAAAATGACAGCCATGGGCGACCTTGATCAGCATATCAAACGCATTAATTCCAAACTTCAGCAACTGCTGAAGAACTACCAGCAACTGCAAAAGGATAACCAACGGCAAACTGCTTTAATAGAAGAACTGAAGAAAACCAAAGAAACCAATACCATGCAAATAGCCACCCTGAAGGAACAACTCGGCATTCTAAAAGCGGCAACCGGGAAAATGAATGAAACGGACAAGAAAGAATTTGAAAAGAATATCAACCGCTATATCCGTGATATTGATAAATGCATCAGTATATTAAGTGAATGATCATGGCAGAACTCATACCCATAAATATCGTAATTGCTGACCGGTCTTACCGGATCAAGACCGATCCTTCCGATGAACAAGCCATTCGCCGTACCCTGAAGACGATCAATGACAAGATCATCGAATTCAAGACCCAGTTTTCCGGCAAGGATATGCAGGATTATGTGGCCATGGTGTTAATATGGTATGCCACCCAAACAAAGGCCGACGGCAATCCTGAACTGGAAAAAGAAATGGCCGAAGTCCTCCAAAAAATAGAGCAACAACTGGATAAGGCTGTTTAAGAACCCTTTTCTCACAAGTTCGTCCGGCCGTTATGTCATATTCTCCAAACAAATTACCTATCTTCGTAGGCTAAACAACTCACTGGCATTCCGGAACATCCCGGAGGGAAAAGAGAGTATTTATATGATTTTGAACCGATTTAAAACAGACAAATTCAATGGAACCGATAATATTATACATTATCATTGGCGCAGCCGCACTCATACTGGGCTTAGTACTGGGTAAACTGGTATTTGCAAAGAACACTAAAAACCAAATTGCAGAAGCCGGGCAGCAGGCTCAAAAGATCATCGCCGACGGCCAGTTACAGGCCGAAACCCTTAAAAAGGAAAAACTTTTAGAAGCGAAGGAAAAATTCGTTCAGCTCAAGGCTGATCACGACCGGGAGGTTATGCAGCGTAACCAGAAACTTTCTGAAGCAGAAAACCGCATCAAGCAAAAGGAACAGGCCCTTAACCAAAAGGACCAGAACCTGGAAAAGCACATTAAGGATAATGAGGCCATCAAGGAAAACCTGAATCGCCAGATAGAGATCGTAAATATCAAGCGTACTGAACTGGAGAAGCACCAGGAAGAACATATACGCCGCCTGGAGAAGGTGGCTGGCCTTTCAGCAGAAGATGCAAAGGCTCAATTAATAGAAAGCCTTAAACAGGAGGCCCAGACCAAAGCGCTGGTAATACAGCAGGAAATCATCGAAGAAGCCAAACTGAAGGCCAATAAGGAAGCCCGCAAGATTGTTATTCAAACCATACAGCGTACAGCCGCCGAGCAAGCGATAGAAAATGCCATTACCGTTTTCAACCTGGAGAGTGACGAGATCAAGGGTTCGATCATTGGCCGGGAAGGAAGGAATATCCGTGCCATTGAAGCTGCTACCGGTGTTGACCTGATCGTGGATGACACACCCGAAGCCATCGTGCTTTCTTCTTTCGATCCGTTGCGCCGTGAAATTGCACGTCTTTCCTTGCAACGTTTGGTTGCCGACGGCCGTATTCACCCGGCACGTATTGAGGAAGTGGTTGAAAAGACCAAAAAACAGATCGATGACCAGGTAATGGAAATTGGTGAGCGTACGGCCATGGAACTGGGCGTACATGGTTTGCATAAAGAACTGATAAGAATGGTAGGCCGCATGCGCTTTCGTTCATCCTATGGCCAAAACCTGCTGATGCACAGCCGGGAAACAGCCAACCTCTGTGCCATTATGGCTTCAGAATTAGGTCTGAACCCCAAATTGGCTAAACGGGCGGGCCTGCTCCATGATATTGGAAAAGTACCGGACGAGGAAACAGAACTGAGCCATGCTTTACTGGGTGCAAAACTGGCTGAAAAATATGGCGAAAATCCGGCAGTGGTCAATGCCATAGGTGCCCACCACGACGAAATGGAGATGCAATATGTTATCTCGCCCATTATCCAGGCTTGCGACGCCATAAGCGGGGCAAGGCCGGGTGCAAGGCGTGAGATCATGCAGCAATACATCCAGCGGATAAAGGACCTGGAAAACCTGGCAATGGCCTATACGGGAGTGGAAAAAGCCTATGCGATACAGGCAGGCAGGGAGTTACGGGTCATTGTGGAAGCCGATAAAGTGACCGACGGGGATAGCGATAAACTGAGTTTTGAGATAGCACAGAAAATTCAGACGGAAATGACCTTCCCGGGACAGATAAAAGTGACCGTTATTCGTGAGAAAAGGTCAGTGAATGTAGCGAGGTAAAAATATTCAATATTCAATAGTCAATATTCAATATTTACCCCTACCTTTGCCGTCCGTTAAAATTAAAGAGCATGAACGCAGTATCATTTGTTCACGAGCAATTAGGCACAAAAGCCAAGGCCTCACTACCGAAATTCAAAGCCGGTGACAATGTAACCGTAAATTATAAGATCCTTGAGGGCAATAAAGAACGTATCCAGAGCTTCAAAGGCGATGTTATTAAACGCCAGGGAGTTGGTGCAACTGCCTCATTTACAGTACGTAAAATGAGTGATGGGGTTGGTGTTGAACGTTTATTCCCCGTATTCTCGCCAAATATCGAAAGTGTGGTGCTGAATAAAGTGGGTAAAGTGAAAAGGTCTAAGCTGTTTTTCCTGCGTGAAAGGAGTGGAAAAAGTGCCCGTATCAGGGAAAAAAGAATGGCTGTGGCTAAAAAATAACCTGATATTACTAATTAACAATATTTCAAAAAGCGAAAATCATAAATTTTCGCTTTTTCTTTTAAAAAGTTATGAACTTGGAATTATTGTTGCTATGTTTATGCAAAATTCAATCCTTCGATAAGACATATACCCAAAGTTAATTCTGAAACTTAACTTTTAATTTTAAACCGTCAACCATGAGAAGGATTGTTCTTGCACTCGTTGCAGTATTCACCATTGCTTTATTGTTTTCTTGCGCCCGGGGTATTTCTCCCGAACAGGCGGCCAATGGAAAGGCTAAATGCGGCCGCAATTATATTCGCTGATTATTACTGGTTTTATTTGGTTAACCGCAGGTTAACTTTCCTGTATTTAAATACAGGAAAAGTTATTATTTGGATTATCTTTGCTGTCTAAATTTTAATTATGACTTTATCATTTTTAAACAGCATTCTTCTGCTGTCCATGCCGGGCGGCAGTGAATGGATCCTGATCATTATTGTGGTACTATTAATGTTTGGGGGCAAAAAAATACCCGAGTTGATGAGGGGCATTGGACGTGGCATGCGTGAATTCAACGACGCCAAAAACAATGTGAAAACTGAGATTGAAGAGGGTATGAAAGAAAAAGATAGCAAATAAACAATCCCCTGTCAGATTATTTCGGCTGAAGTGAACCCATTTGCCGGGAACACTTCAGCCGGTTTTTTTAGCCCCGGTTCACTGATCATGTTTTCATTTACCGATATAGCCCGATATCATACCGACCTGCTCAGCAACAAAACCACCTGTGTGGATGCTGTTAAGTACTACCTCCGCCAAATAGAAGAAAACAGGCACCTGAATGCATTCACCGGCGTTTACACGCCGGAAGCGCTTCAATCGGCTAAAGGCCTGGATGAAAAAAGGAAGAATGGGGAGCCTCTCAAAAAACTCCACGGTGTGGTGATCGCCATCAAAGATGTGATCTGCTATAAAGATCATAAGGTCACTGCCGCATCAAAAATACTCGAAGGATTTACCAGTTTATATAACTCAACCGCTGTGCAGCGTTTGCTGGATGAAGATGCCATCCTGATCGGGTCATGCAACTGCGATGAATTTGCCATGGGCAGTTCCAATGAAAACTCTGCTTATGGCAACGTTCTGAATGCGCTCGACAACACCAAGGTTCCGGGCGGTTCTTCCGGTGGCAGTGCCGTAGCTGTTCAGGCAGGTTTATGCATGGCCAGCCTGGGCAGCGACACAGGCGGGTCCGTAAGGCAGCCGGCTGATTTTTGCGGCATCCTTGGTTTAAAACCCTCTTATGGAAGAATTTCACGGCATGGCCTTCTTGCCTATGCTTCTTCCTTCGACCAGGTCGGGATCTTTGGCAACAGTACGGATGATATTGCTTTGCTCCTGGGAGTAATGAGCGGTGCCGACGAATTTGACAGTACGGCTTTGCAGGAAAGAAACAATGATTTCTCCATTTCCCCGGAAGGCAAAGCAACATATAAAATAGCCTATTTTAAAGAAGCGGTTCATCATACCTCCCTGGACCCGGAAATAAGAGACAATATTTTAATGCTGGCCGGATCTTTAAAAAAGGATGGCCATACAGTAACTGAAATTGATTTTAGCCTCCTGGATTATGTGGTACCTGCCTATTATGTACTCACAACCGCAGAAGCCAGCAGCAACCTCAGCAGGTATGATGGGATACGTTATGGGTACCAAACAAGCAAAGGCATTTCAGATTTAACAGACTTTTATAAACGGAACCGGAGCGAAGCATTTGGAAAAGAAGTGCAACGCCGCATCATGCTGGGTACATTTGTTCTAAGCAGTGGCTATTATGACGCATATTTCAGCAAAGCCCAGCAGGTACGACGCTTATTGGTTGACAAAACGAACGCTGTTTTCGCTGATTTTGATGCACTTATGATGCCAACCAGTCCAACCACAGCATTCAGCATCGGGGATAAAAGTAATGATCCCATAGCTATGTACCTCGCGGATATATTTACTGTTTTTGCCAACTTAACAGGTATACCGGGTATTTCTTTACCCCTCTTTAAACACAGCAATGGAATGCCATTTGGCATCCAGATTATGACCAAAAAAACAGATGAGTTAACTTTGCTTGAGGTTTCGGATCACCTCATGAAAAAACACAGGAATAATAAGCCGGCAACTACATGAAAAAAGTCTTTGCACTAACAATCCTTTGGGCTTCCTTACTGCCCGTATATGCCGGCAGCATGGATGTGGAAGGTATCCAGCAGCAAAATGCCGATACAAGTATAACCAATGCCGCTGCCGAAGATTCAATCATTGCAGAAGTATTAAAAACGAAAGCCCCTCCCCAAAAGGAAAAAGTTCAATACTTCAGCCAGGTAACCAGGTATGGTTTTAAAAACCTGTTCGCTCAATATAATTACAACCCGGCATTACCGTATTCATCCCAGGTAAACCCGAACGCCGAAAGTTACATGCAGGATTATTTGAAATCACACAGCGATCATTTGATAAAAATGAAAGGATGGGGTCAGCCTTATTTCAACCTGATCGATAATATTCTTTCCCGCTATGGCCTGCCAAGAGAATTAAAATACCTGGCGGTGATTGAAAGTAATTTAAGACCCGGTGCCACCAGCTGGAAAGGTGCCGGCGGGCCCTGGCAGTTCATGCCGTATACGGCAAGAGATTACGGACTGGTGGTAAACAATTTCCTGGATGAGCGAAGAGATTATTACAAGAGTACACACGCTGCGGCAAGGTACCTGCTCACGTTATACGGCCAAATGCATGACTGGCTGCTGGTAATTGCAGCATACAATGGCGGGCCGGGCCGGGTATATGATGCCATTAAAAAAAGCGGCAGCCGGAATTTCTGGTCGTTGCAATATTATTTACCCGCTGAGAGCAGGAATCACGTAAAAAAATTCATTGCCACACATTATATCATGGAGGGGTCGGGCGGGGTGACTACTACACCCAACCCGGGTGGAGGAAATGGGAGCGCAAATCCATACGACAACAAACCAAAACTTACTGAGGAAGAACTGGCAACAACAGCCACGCAGGCTATTTCCGGAAAATACAATTCGGTGGTGATAACAAAAAACCTGTCCATGGATATTGTACAATTCAACAGGTACAATCCCGATTTTGACAATATGATGGCCAACAACGGAAACTATGATCTCCGTTTGCCTGCTGATAAGATGCAGCTTTTCCTGGCCAATAAATATGTCATACTCAATGAGTGTGTACAATTATTATTGGGTGACAATCCTGTTCCGCCGTCAAATCAAACAACCTACCCCCAGCAAAAAAGCACAAAGAAAAAAAAGAATTCCTGATTTTACAGGAGCACATTGACCATGGCTTCCGCTTTAAGCAAACATTCATCGAACTCATCGGCCGCGTTGCAGTAATAGGTAATTCCGCTACCTGTTTGAAACGAAAGATATTTCCCTTCCGAATTATAGAACATACTACGGATCACAACATTAAAATCAAAATCGCCATGAGGGTCCACATATCCAATGGCACCTGAGAACAATCCCCTCTTCGTTTGTTCATATTGCTCAATCAGTTCCATCACCTTTTTTTTAGGTGCCCCTGTCATGGAGCCCATCGGGAAAGTGGCCTGGATGCAATCGATCCAGTCAACAGGTCCTTCCAGTTCGCCACTTACGGTACTTATCATCTGGTGAACCTGTGGAAAACTGTATAGTCCAAACAGCTCATCTACTTGAACGGTTCCCGGCCTGCAAATACGGCTCAGATCATTTCGAACCAGGTCAACAACCATTACATTCTCACTTTTTTCTTTTTCACTCTTCACCAGGTATTCTTTTGCTGCATCATCCAACGCTTTGTCGCCCGTATTTCTTTTTGAAGTACCCTTGATGGGCTGAGAAAAAACCCGGTTACCGGTCTTTTTCAGGTACCGCTCCGGGCTCGCACACAGGCAAAACCGGTCATTTACCTTATACAAAACAGAAAATGGATTGGGAGATAATTGGGTAAGCCTGTGATAAATGAACAAGGGGTCCAATTCAACACCTGTTGCAAAAAATTCCTGGCAGAAGTTTATCTCGTAACAATCACCCCGTAAAATATGCTGCTGCAATTTTTGAATGATGCTTATATAATCCTCCTTACCGATCTTATGCTGCAGGATCATTTTACCCGGTTTTTCATTACAGGTGGTTGCCGGGCAGGAAATTATTTCACTGTAAACAACCCCAGCATCCCCTTCCCCATATATCTTCATTTCCCGGTCATTCAGTTCCAAAACCCATTCGGGTTCAAAAAAGTGAAGGTCATTGAACCCGACCCTGTCCTCATGATGGGAATACAGCCCCTCCGTTTCATTTTTCAGGTCATATCCAAAATGGCCAAAAAGCCAGTTCCCCTTCTCCTGGCTGTAAAAATCCCGGAGTTGATCAAAGGCATTTCCCGCATTGGCAACTATGTTTCTTTTGCTGCCGGCTGCTACCAGGCATTCGAAAGCAGGAATGGAAAAGTTATAATGAAGGTTATCCAAAAAACAAAAAATGCCGAATCGGTTAACCCAATTCAGCATTTGTATCCTTAAAGTATTAAGATCAGTAACAGGAAAAGAAGTACATTTTTTCACAGGAATGTTTTTCCCCGTTAAAGAAGCCAGCATTAAAAATCATCCTCGTCGTCAAAATCGCCCCCCCCATCCAGGTCGTCAAAACCAAGGTCTTTAAAATCTTCATCCAGTTTGAACTCGTCGTCCTCATCTGCGCCCTTGGGCCCTTTTTTTATACCGGCCTTCTTCCCTTTTGATTTAGGCACATCAAATTCCTCAAAGTCGGGATCCCAGTTGTCATCTTCTTCCGGTGTTTCCCAATCATCGGCAACATCTACGTCCTCCTCCTCATCGTCGTCATCCGCATTTTTTTTAGACGATGATTTCTTTTTGGGAGCAGGCTTTGCATCCATATCCTCGTCCTCATCCAGCTCATCCGCATCGTCGTCGGCCTTCTTGGGTTTAGCGGTTTTTTTGGCTGCAGTAATGACTGTAGCAGCAGATGCTTTTGCCGTTTTCATTTTTGTTTTATCTGATATGAGAACCATAATTCAAAAAAGGGTTAATACTGTAAAATTTCAACGGGTTTTTTAAATAGCCAAAAATATTTCGAACTTTTTTTTATTTTTTTTATGCCAGTATCAACTGGTCTCTGCCAGGGCCGTTGCTGATGTATTTCACGGGTACTCCAAGGTAACCGTTCAGGTATCCGATATATGTTTTCATTTCATTGGGCAGCCCCTCAAAATCACGAATGGAGGATATATCCTGCATCCATCCTTTAAAGGTCTTATACACGGGTTCTATATCAACTTTGTTCATTTGAAAAGGTACAAAATTCTTTTCTTCGCCATTTACCTTGTAGCCGTTGCAAACCTTTAATTCGGCCAGGTTGTCAAGAATATCGGCCTTTGTCATGATGATCTGTGTCACTCCGTTGATCATGCAGGCAAACTGAAGGGCCACCCCGTCGATCCATCCGCAACGGCGTGGGCGGCCGGTAGTACTGCCGAATTCATTTCCCGTTTTGCGGATCAGTTCTCCGGTTTCATCATTCAGTTCTGTAGGAAACGGTCCGCTGCCAACCCGGGTGCAATACGCTTTTGATACGCCAAAAACCTCCCTGATCTTTTGCGGGGCTACCCCTAAACCTGTACAGACACCAGC
Source organism: Chitinophagaceae bacterium (assembly GCA_016710165.1). Classification (NCBI taxonomy): domain Bacteria; kingdom Pseudomonadati; phylum Bacteroidota; class Chitinophagia; order Chitinophagales; family Chitinophagaceae; species Chitinophagaceae bacterium. Next base: position 1,671,402 of record JADJLJ010000001.1, read on the forward strand.
CGATATGGTATTGCTGCTTGTTACAAACGGGAATGTACCAAAGTCCACATCCAGCATACTGCCCTGTGCGCCTTCCGCCAGAACACGCTGTCCTTTCTGTATTTTTTCGTTGATAAAATATTCCCCGTTAACGATTTTGAAATCCCGCAGAAAATCGAGGGCTTCAAAAAACTCCTCTTCCCAGGCGCTGATATCTTCCTGGAAATTAAAACTGTCGAGCAGGCGCTGGTGCTTGAGACGCAGTTTTATATACTCCGTCGTAAAACTCTTATCAAGCAGGTTACCAACACGGAGCCCGTTGCGCCCTGTTTTATCCATATAGGCCGGACCAATTCCCTTCAGGGTACTTCCGATCTTTTGATTTCCCTTTGAAAGTTCACTGGCTTTATCCAAAGCACGGTGTGTAGGCAAAATAAGGTGTGTCCGTTCGCTGATATAGAGGTTCTTCTTAAAATCAACCCCCATGGCGGCCACATGCCCGCATTCCCTTTTCAGTGTAACTGCATCCAGCACTACCCCGTTACCTATCAGGTTTGTCTTAGACTCATGGAAAATCCCGCTGGGTATCTGGTGAAGCACTATTTTCTTTCCATCCACGTATAATGTATGCCCGGCATTCGGGCCACCCTGGAAACGGGCGATCACATCATAATTTTTAGCAAAATAATCCACGATCTTTCCCTTGCCTTCATCGCCCCACTGCATTCCAAGTATTACGTCTACCATTTCGTATTCAGAATTTATTAGTTGAGATTTACCGGCGGCCTAAGCCCGGTTCGGCGTAAAAATAAAATGAAATAAATCAACCACCTAAAATGATATTGGGTTGTTTGAAAATTGGGGAGAAATGTACAAGGCAGTGTTTGACTAAGCCACTTTCAGCATGCTCAGTTTGCTGCTGCTGAACTTGCGATGGGCATATTCAAGCGTTACCTCAAAGGTTTTCACTTTTTGAGAAGGGAGTTCATACATGGCATCGGTAAGGATACTTTCGCAGATGCTGCGCAGACCACGGGCGCCCAGCTTGTATTCCAGCGCTTTTTCAACCATAAAATCAAGTACAGCCGGTTCAAATCTGAGTTCAATGCCCTCAATTTCAAACAGGCGGGTGAATTGCTTGATGAGTGAGTTTTTGGGCTCGGTCAATATGCTGCGGAGTGTTTCTGCATCCAACGGATTGAGATAGGTAACTACGGGTAAACGGCCCAGCAATTCAGGTATCAATCCAAAATGCTTAAGGTCAACCGCATTTACAAAATGCAGCAGGTTATCGTGCTGGTATTCCTGCAGCTCCTTATTTACATTAAAGCCTATTGCATTGGTATTAACCCGGCGGGCAATGATCTTATCCACGCCGTCGAATGCGCCACCGCAAATGAAAAGGATATTCTGTGTATTTACCTTTATCAGTTTCTGTTCAGGATGTTTGCGCCCCCCCTGTGGCGGAACCAGTACTTCTGTTCCCTCCAGTAATTTCAGCAGGCCCTGCTGCACCCCTTCACCACTAACATCCCTTGTAATGGAAGGATTATCGCTTTTACGGGCGATCTTATCTATCTCATCAATGAATACAATTCCTTTTTCAGCAGCAGCCACATCATAGTTGCACGCCTGCAACAAACGGCTGAGCATACTCTCCACGTCCTCGCCCACATAACCGGCCTCGGTGAACACGGTGGCATCCACAATGGCAAAGGGCACGTTCAGCATCCGGGCTATGGTTTTTGCCAGCAGGGTTTTGCCGGTACCCGTTTCGCCGACCATGATGATATTGCTTTTTTCAATTTCCACATCATTGTCCAGCTTTTGGTTAAGGCGCTTATAATGGTTATATACCGCAACCGACAGTATTTTTTTGGCATCGTCCTGCCCGATCACGTAGTCATCAAGGAATTTTTTTATCTCGATCGGCTTTTTTACACTGAGCTTATGACCCTGTGCATTCTGGTGTTTATTGTCCGAAGAACTACCCAGTTCCTGTTCGATGATCTCCACGGCATGTTCAACACAGTTTTCACAGATATGCCCATCCTGGCCGGCAATGAGTATTTTAACCTCATCACGGCTACGCCCGCAAAATGAACAATGTAGTGTTTGCTGTTTGGCCATATTAGTGTTTTCGTTTACCTGTGTGTTCAAACGACCAGCACAAAGGTAATAAAAGCAAATAATTACAGTGATAAGACAAGCTTTATGTTTATAACGTTGCTTATAATTTATTATGATGAAAAAAGCCTCTAAAAGAGGCTTTTACATATGATTTTGATTTAATTCCCTCAGATTTTGGTCAAAACGGCATCCACAATGCCGTATTCTACAGATTCTTTGGCATCCATCCAGTAATCCCGGTCAAAGTCTTTCATTACCTTTTCAACGGTCTGGCCGCAGTTCTTTGCCAGAATTTCGGCACCCATCAGCTTGGTTTTGCGGATCTGGTCAGCCATGATCTCCAGGTCTGCGCTGGTACCCTGTCCGCCGCCGCTTGGCTGGTGTATCATCACTTCCCCATTCGGGAAAATAAACCGCTTGCCCTTTGCACCACCGCTGAGTAATATACTGCCCATACTGGCAGCCATACCCATGCAAACGGTACTTACCGGGGAACTTATCATCTGCATGGTATCATAAATTACCATACCGCTGGTTACAATGCCACCCGGACTGTTGATATAAAAAGTAATTTCTTTTCCAGGGTCAATGGCTTCCAGGTACATGAGCCTGTTGGTAATGTCCTTTGCACTCTTATCATCCACCACACCCCACAAAAAGACCTTGCGCTGTTCAATAAACTTTTTATCGAATTGCCAGCTGCTCATCATTTTTTCCATCGGGTTCTCCGGCTGAACATCCGGCTTGTCTTCATCATCCATACGGGTAACATTATTCCTGTAGAAATTCATACGAAGTGTTTTTTATTTCTGTTCTTTTTTATTTTTTTCTGGTTGATGAGCAATACTTCATCAAGCAATCCATATTCTTTTGCTTCCATGGCTGTCATCCAGTGGTCACGGTCGCAATCAACAGCCACTTTATCGCTTGGCTGGCCGGTATGAAACGCAATGATCTCGTAAAGTTCTTTCTTCACTTTCTTCACTTCATTAACTGTGATCTCTATATCACTGGCCTGGCCGCCGGCACCGGCACTTGGCTGGTGCATCATGATGCGGCTGTGTTTGAGTGCTGTACGTTTGCCTTTTGCACCCGCACACATCAGCACGGCACCCATACTGGCAGCCATACCGGTACAGATGGTCGCTATATCGGGGGTGATGAACTGCATGGTGTCGTACATCCCCAGTCCTGCATATACTCCGCCACCCGGACAATTGATATACATCTGGATATCCCTGCTGCGGTCAGTGCTTTCCAGGAATAATAACTGGGCTGTAACTATGTTAGCCACTTCATCGTTGATGGGATAACCCAGGAAGATGATCCTGTCCATCATCAACCGGCTGTACACATCCATCACGGCAACATTCATGGGGCGTTCTTCAATGATGTTGGGAGTAAGATTGGTCACATTGTGTTTGATGTATCCATCCAGCATGTTGCTGCTTATTCCCCTGTGCCTGACTGCGTATTTCTCAAATTCTTTTCCAAAATTCATAGTGAGCGATTGCTTTTTTTAAATAATACCTTTAGCAAATATAGTTGATTGTAATGCCTCAAAAATAATTTTGCTTAATCCCTGCTTCTTGACTGGTAGATCAATATGTACTGAACAAGCATGGCGATCGAAGCCAGTGCGGCAACCACATAAGTAAGTGCAGCCCATTTCAAAGCATCCTTTGCCTTTGTGTGCTCCGTATTGGTTGTGATGCGTGCCCCATCAAGCCATTTCAAAGCCCGGGATGAAGCATCAAATTCAACCGGCAATGTAATTACAGAGAAAAGGGTGCTGACGGCAAACAGAACAATGCCTATCAGCAGAACAGTGGGGTTTCCGCCACCAAAGCCAAACATACCCAGGCCTGCGATAATCACCCACTGCGATAAGGTACTGCTGATCTTGACCGCCGGAACTAGCTTGCTCCGCAGCATAAGCATTGAATAAGCGGTGGCATGCTGCACCGCATGCCCGCATTCGTGTGCTGCCACAGCGGCAGCAGACACTGTCCTTCCTTCAAAAACATCCGGGCTGAGATTCACTGTTTTATTTAACGGATTGTAATGGTCGGAAAGAAAACCATCTGCCGAAATAACCTGTACATCATAGATGCCATTATCCTTCAGCATCTTTTCTGCCACTTCCCGGCCACTCATGCCGCTGCTGGTAGCAACCCGGCTGTATTCCGAGAATTTACTTTTTAAACGATACTGAACCAGCATACCGATAAGCATAAATACCACCGATATGGCTATTATTCCAATTGTCATGTTGCTATTTTTCTGTAGGAAATCGCAAACAGCAAGCCAGACCTTTTTTTATGCCATTTCGGCAAGGCAACAAAAAAGAGAGGATCGCTCCTCTCTTTATGCTACTATATTCAGTTTATACTTTTATGCCTTATACTGGCCAGCCAGCCCTGCTGCCAGCTCTGTCATCTTCTTCAGCCCGTCTTCCGGCAAAGCGCCTTTTTTGAATTCAGCCAGGATTTCAGGGTGCTTGTTCTCCATTTCCATCAGGAAGTGCTCTTCGAATGCCTTGACATTCTTTACAGCCACATCCCTCAACAGGCCCTGTGTACCGAGGTAAATAATGGCAACCTGCTTTTCAACGGTCATGGGTGAATACTGTAACTGCTTCAGCACTTCCACGTTTCTTGCGCCCTTGTCAATTACGTTCTTGGTTGCAGCATCCAGGTCGCCGCCAAATTTAGAGAAGGCTTCCAGCTCACGGTAAAGAGCCTGGTCAAGTTTCAGTGTACCTGCTACTTTCTTCATGGATTTGATCTGTGCATTACCACCCACCCGGCTTACCGAGATACCTACGTTGATAGCAGGCCGGATACCGGCGTTGAACAGGTTACCTTCCAGGAATATCTGGCCATCGGTGATGGAGATCACGTTGGTTGGAATGTATGCAGATACGTCACCCGCCTGCGTTTCAATGATCGGCAAAGCCGTCAGGGAACCACCGCCTTTTACCAGGTGCCTGATGGATTCAGGCAGGTCATTCATCTTTTGTGCGATCTCGTCTTTGGAAACCACCTTGGCAGCCCTTTCCAATAAACGGCTGTGCAGGTAGAATACGTCTCCCGGATAAGCTTCACGTCCGGGTGGCCTTCGCAGCAACAGGGAAACCTCCCGGTAAGCCACCGCCTGCTTTGACAGGTCATCATAAATGATCAGGGCAGGACGACCGGTATCCCGGAAGAACTCGCCGATAGCAGCGCCGGCAAATGGTGCATAGAACTGCAACGGGGCAGGATCAGAAGCAGAAGCCGCTACAATGGTCGTGTAAGGCATTGCTCCGTTCTCCTCCAGTGTTTTCATTATACCTGCAATGGTAGAAGCTTTTTGGCCAATGGCCACGTATATGCAATAAACCGGCTTTCCGGCTGCGTAAAATTCTTTTTGATTGATGATGGTATCAACCGCAATGGCGGTTTTACCTGTCTGCCGGTCACCGATGATCAGTTCCCTTTGTCCACGGCCGATGGGGATCATGGCGTCAATTGCCTTGATACCTGTTTGCAGGGGTTCTTTTACGGGTTCCCGGAAGATCACACCCGGCGCCTTACGTTCAAGAGGCATTTCATACAACTCGCCTTTAATGGGGCCCTTGCCATCGATCGGTTCTCCCAGGGTGTTGATCACACGACCGCTCATTCCTTCGCCTACTTTAATGGAGGCGATCTGGCCGGTACGCTTTACTTTATCCCCTTCCTTGATTTCGCTGCTGTCACCCATTAATACCACACCCACATTATCTTCTTCCAGGTTGAGGGCAATGGCTTTTACGCCGTTGTCAAATTCAACCAGTTCACCGGAACGAACATTGTTCAGTCCGTAAACACGGGCAATACCGTCGCCCACCTGTAATACTGTTCCCACTTCCTCCAAACTGGCACTGGCGTTAAAATTGCTCAACTGCTGGCGAAGGATCGCTGAGATCTCGTCTGGCTTGATTTCTACCATAATTATTTAATTGATATGTTTATTAAAAGGCCTTTTTAAATCGGCTGCAAAGGTAGGGGAACAGGGGCGGAATGGCAAAAAAAGGGGGAAGTAAATTGAAAAAAACATATCCGCATAACTGGTAGGGAAATAGCATGCACAAGGCCCGGGAACGAACAAATTGGTAATTACAAATGTTGATTATTAAATGCCTGAATGTTCCTAAAAACGATTCATTGGGACCACGATAAAAACGCCAGAAATTGTTATGCGCATAGTTTTAAAAATTTCAAACCGGGACTATAAAAAAATTTAACTTAGTGGACTGAATTGACCTGCTTTTTTACAGGTACCTTCCATTAATTCTAAAAGGGTATACTTATGAAAATTTTTACAACAGAGAATGTATCTGGACATATTTACAATACTTTACTGCTCCTATGCTTGGTGATGCCAGTCATGACCGGCTACGGACAAACTGATCCGGATATCCCGGATTTTGCCAAATATAAAACTGATAAAGAGGAATTTATGAAACGCCGGGCAGAAGCCATTGGCATGAAAAGGGGCTTTGATACTGCAAGACCAGTTGATCCCGGCTTGCGGATCATGGCCATCCGGCAAATGGAAGATCACCGAAGAATGATCCTGGCCGGCCAGGCACCCTATGAAAGCAATCTGATCAGTGAAGCCTGGATGCCTATTGGTCCGGCACCCATTCCAAATGGCCAAACACAATTTCCACCTACTACCGCTGTTTCCGGGCGGGTAACGGCTATTGCCATTCACCCGGCAAATGCCAATATCGCTTATGTAGGGACTGCCCAGGGTGGTCTATATCGCACAACTGATGGTGGCACCAACTGGACCCCTTTAATGGATAATGCGTTAAGCCTTGCGATCGGCTCGGTAGCCATCTCCCCGTCACAGCCCGAAACAATTTACATCGGGACAGGGGAACCAAACTTTTCTGCTGACAGTTACTTTGGAGTGGGCGTTTACCGGATTGATAATGCCAGCACAACAGCCAACCTGAGCGGACCTTTTAACCAGACCGCAGCAGCGGCTGATATATTTACCGGGCGATCAATAGGTAAGATCATTGTACATCCCAGCGACCCCAATACAATTTTCGTTGCTTCCACGTCCGGCGTTGGTGGAATTTTTTCTGCGGGTATTGCAGCCGGCAACCGGGGAATTTACCGGTCAACGAATGCAACAACGGCAAGTCCTACATTTACCCAGATCGGTGTACTTCCATCCCCCAATAATAATTTCAGTGTACGGGACATCTCCATTGATCCCCTTGATCCGAATATCATGGTGGCAAACCTGGTAGCTAGTGGCGGGGGAATTTACCGGTCAACAAATGCGTTAGCCGCAACCCCTACTTTCACCAATGTTCTTACGTTTACCGGGGGAACAAGTGATGTTACCGCTGAATTTGCTGTTCACCACACGGCAGGCCCGGATGCAACCTTTTATGCAGCAACAGGCTTTGGTGGGGGGAGGGTATACATATCCGTTAATGGCGGTGCAACCTGGACCCAGCAGATCGATAATAATTTCTGCACCGGGCAATGCTTTTACGATATTGCGATCGCAGTAGATCCAACCAATGCCAATACGGTTTACCTCGGCGGAAGTCCAACTATTATTTCAGCCAAATCTACCAATGCTGCCGTTTCATTTACCGACAATAATGCGGGTGTGCATGTAGATACGCATGTTCTTACCGTTTCCCCATCAGACCCCACCCAGGTATGGATGGGAACGGATGGGGGAATTTACAAATCCACCAACAGCGGCTTATCATGGACCCCATTGAATAATTCCCAATTCAGTGCAACCCAGTTCATGAGTATTGCGGTACACCCCACCGACCCGAATTTTTCCATCGGCGGTACGCAGGATAACGGCACAAATTTTTACCAACCCGGCGGAACATGGACCCGTGCAGATTTTGGAGATGGAGGATATGCCCAGATAGATCAAAATGCTCCTGACAATACGAATGTGAGGATGTATCATACTTATTTCAATGCAACAACCCTCCAGGGGTACGGCACGGTGGCATCAACGGCGTCAGCTTCCGATGGTTTGTGGTCATTCAGGGGATGCCAGTCTGCCGGTGCTACCGTCAATGGAATTACCTGTACCGGTACCATTAATTTCTATGCCCCCCTGGAACGTGGGCCGGGAAATCCCAATACGATCTATTATGGCAGTGACCGATTGTACCGTTCTGCAAATACCGGTACTACCCATACGGTTGTCAGCCAAAATCCAATTGTGGCAGGAGTTCCGATCAGTGCTATCGGGATCTCCCCCCAAAACGATGATGTGCGTATGGTAGGACTTAACAACGGAGCTTTGTATGGTACCAGTACAGGGGCAAACCCGTTGGTTGATCTCGACCCCTTAAATACGATCCCGAATGTAGCTATCGCCCGTACGATCATAGACCCCAACAACCAAACAACGGCATATGTTACCCTTTCTGCATTTGGCCAAAGCAGTGTCTGGAAGACAACAAACCTGAACAACAATCCTCCAACCTGGAATGCTGTATCAACCGGGCTTCCTGCTGTACCTGTAAATGCATTTGCCGTAAATCCATTGAATTCAAACGAAATCTTTGTGGGGTCAGATGTTGGAGTATTTTCTTCTGTAAATGGAGGCACATCCTGGTTCCCTGCCGGTACGGGTTTGCCGGTTGTTGCTGTATTTGGAATGGCCGTTACCGCGGGTGCTAAATTAAGAATAGCCACGCACGGCAGGGGCATGTGGGAAATCAGTGTAGCCGGTGCACTCCCTGTTACTTACCGCTCCTTTAATGCGTATGAAAAGCCGCAGGGAAAAGTCACACTGGAATGGAGAACAGCTTCCGAGAATAATAATAAAGGATTTGAAATTGAAAGAAGCATTTACCGTGATAATAATACAGCATTGAACTTTGAAAAGACCGGGTTCGTTGCCGGCAACGGCACTTCTTCTGCCGAACATGGTTATTTACATATAGACGAGCCAACCGGCGGAAATAAATTCATGTACCGGTTAAAACAAATAGATTATGATGGAAGGTTTAAATATTCAGAAACCCGGCTTGTTACTTTATCAGGATTAACAACCCAATTATATAACGCTTACCCCAATCCGGCTGATGCCAGCAGTATCATTAAATATCAATTGGCGAATGATAGCAAGGTGGACATTGCTTTATATGATCTAACGGGTAAAAGGATAAGATCATTAATAAATACCCGGCAGGAAGCGGGCATATACCAGGTACCATTAAAAACCAATGATCTACCTGCCGGTGCTTATATTTATAGAATGTCGGCAGATAATATGCAACTGGCTAATAGAATTATTATCCGTCATTAATCAAATTTGATATTACGGAATTGGCAATTTCTCAGCCCGGTATAGCTTAATTAAGCTATACCGGGCTGATTTTTTTATACCCTCTTACAGCAACTGAGTAAATGGATGATTAAAAAATAAAACTCCCTTCATACTTTTTGTATAAAGGGAGTAATATATAATAATACAAATGAACTAATTATTGCAACCTTCTCATCCGTGGCCGTTGGTTGTTCCGTTGCCTGTATTGCTCCAATAGTTTGCGTTTAAATTCGCCGTCCATCCGGAAGAAACGTTCGCAACGGTTCGTACCGAGTATCCTGGAGAAATTCTCCTGGTATCTTTTTTTCACATCCAGGTAAGCCTGTTGCTTCTGAAGTTCGGGCAGTTCTTTATTTACGCCGCGGATGTCATTTTCAAACTGGGTATGCACCGGCCAGAATTTCTGAGCTTCATCGGGCGTTAACTGCAACTGTTCTGATACATACGCAACATACAGGGCTTTGATCTTTTTCTGGTTGTTCTGTTCATCACCCGGTTGATTTTCCTGCGCCCCGGCAAAAGAGAAACCACCAAGAACCAGTGTCAGTATAAGTAGATATTTTTTCATGATCGTATTTTAATTTTTCAGATCCCCTAAATTGATATTGTTAAGATATTTATCCAATGCCTTTTCGTCCATCAGGTATTCTTCCTGCGAAGGCAGTTCGTTCTCATCAACACTGTTGGCAACGATCGCCGCTTTTACATCACTACCTTCCGCTTCCAGGTATTTCACGATCTCATCATCAGAGATCTTTGAAAACTCCTGGTCAATATTTTCAATCTTCAACCCGGCCATAACATAGTCGGGCAATGCTGTTTTAGACGGACCGGTTAACTTAAAAACACCCAATGCCATCACGCCGGTAAAGGCAGCGGCCACTGCATATTTGAAGAAAGTGGTTGTACGCCTTTTCATCACCACTATTTTAGCCTGCTGTGGCGTAAGCCTGCTGATCACTGCATTACTTAACTCCTCAAAATACCCGGCAGGAACTTCAAAAACATTTTCATTCCGGATGCTGTACAACATGGGTGATAAAGCCCTGGTCTCTTCTGATGCGGTTTCCACCTGGGTGGATTTTATCTTTCCCATGATGGTTTCGGCCAATGAATCAAAATAGCCATGGGGTACCTCTTCAATTGAACCAGAACCGGTATCGCCATCCGTATTTCCTTCATTCCTTACTCCCGCCAGAATATCCTCACTCAAGAGATCAAAATACCCTGCCGGAACCGTAAATACATTCAATTTTTCCATGCCGGCCAAAACCGGGCTTAGTTCCCTTAATTCTTCCAATATGTCATTTGTGCTTTTCATCTGTTCTTTCTGACACTTTTAATTGCTAATAGTTTAACTATTCAGTATAAAATTCTCAATTTTTTTCACGGCGTGGTGATAGCTTGCTTTTAATGCTCCCTCACTGGTCTCCAGTATCCTGCTCATTTTCTCGTAAGGCATCTCGTCATAATATCGCAAATTAAACACAACTCGTTGTTTTTCAGGCAATTGCTGGATAGCTACCTGTAGCTTCCATTCCAGTTTATTGGCATCAAAGTGCTTATCTGCCTTCAACCGGTTACTTAACCCGTTTTCCACATCGCTCAGTGAAACGGATGATCTTTTTTTCTGTTGTTCCAGGAAACTAAGGCATTCATTGGTGGCGATGCGGTATAGCCAGGTGTAAAGTTGGCTGTCTTCCCTGAAATTCCCCAATGCATTCCACACTTTAATGAACATATTCTGTAATACATCATTGGCGTCCTCGTGAGAAACCACCATACGCCGGATATGCCAGTATAGTTTTTCCTGGTATTTTTTAATGATGAGGGTAAAGCTGCGTTCTTTCGTAGCAGGCTCCCTGAACTGCATAAGCAGTTCTTTATCGTCGATTTGTTCTTTCATAATGGTTGAGCAGTAAAAATAAAAAAACCAACCGTAAGATTGGTTTTATCTGCAAAAGTTTAATGGGGGTCACTTCCTCGAAATGGCTTTTTCGGCTGCGGCAACAATATGCGCAGTATCCAGCCCGTATTTTGTAAGCAGTTCAATGGGTTTACCGCTTTCGCCAAACGTATCGTTGGTACCTATGTACTCAATGGGTACCGGGCAGTTTCTTGCTGCAGCCTGTGCAATGCTGTCACCAAGCCCGCCAATGATATTATGCTCCTCGGCGGTTACGGCACATTTTGTTTTACTGATTGAAGCAACAACAGCCGCTTCATCTAATGGCTTGATGGTATGAATATTCAACAGATCAACACGAATGCCTTTTTCCTGGAGAACTTTTGCGGCTTCAATTGCTTTCCACACCAGGTGGCCGCAGGCAAAGATCGAAACATCTGAACCAACGGAAAATTGCTGGGCCTTGCCTATAACAAAATCTGCTTCGTTGGTAAAAATGGGCCAAACCGGCCGTCCAAAACGCAAATAAACCGGCCCTTCATAATCAGCAATGGCCATGGTTGCCGCCTTTGTCTGGTTATAATCTGCCGGAACGATCACGGTCATGCCCGGCAACATTTTCATCAACCCGATATCTTCCAGTATCTGGTGGGTTGCTCCATCCTCTCCCAGGGTAAGTCCGGCGTGCGAAGCACAGATCTTTACGTTCTTGCCGCTGTAAGCAATGCTCTGGCGTATCTGGTCGTAAACCCTGCCGGTAGAAAAATTGGCAAACGTGGTTGTATAAGGGATCTTACCCCCTACGGTAAGCCCGGCAGCAATACCCATCATGTTGGCTTCGGCAATGCCGCACTGGATAAAGCGATCCGGGAATTCCTTCATGAAGCCGTTCAACTTCAATGAGCCTGCCAGGTCGGCCGTAAGGGCCACGATATTGGGATTTTTCCGGGCTGCTTCCAAAATTCCATCCCCAAAACCGCTGCGGGTGTCTTTATTGCCGGAAACCTGGATATTGTTGAGCATACTTGAACTTTTATTCGGTTTTTTAATTGCCGCAAAGTAAAAGAAAGATTTGCAGGGCGTCAAAAGAGAATGAAAAAGTTGCCCACATAGTTTTTAAGTAAATACACACCGGTGATCAAGATGACGAAAAGCAATGATCAGTTCAGGTCGGCATTTTTTGCATTGAATATATTCTCGTCTTCTTTCAGTTTCAGTTCCCATTGCCATGCAGTAGCCATCATCTGGTGCAGGTTGTATTTGGGAACCCAGCCCAACACATTACGGGCCTTGTCATTATTGGCATAAATGGCAATCACATCACCGGGGCGGCGGGGACCAAGGCGGTAGTTCAGTTTTACACCACTTGCCTTTTCAAATTCCTGGATGAGCTCCAGAACAGTATATCCATTTCCGGTACCCAAATTAAAGATCTCACAATTGCCTTCATTTTTATCCTGCAACAGGTAATTGAACGCCAGCGTATGGGCATGCGCTATATCACATACATGAATATAATCTCTCAGGCAACTTCCGTCCCGGGTAGGATAATCGGTTCCAAAGACCTGCATCATAGGCAGTTTACCGATGGCTGTTTGTGTAATGGCCGGGACCAGGTTTTCCGGTTTGCCAAGCGGCAGTTCACCAAGCAATGCAGAAGGATGAGCGCCTACCGGGTTAAAGTAACGGAGTAAGATCGCCTTGCTGTTGTTGCAATTCACTGCTTCCCGTACGATCTGTTCGCCCATTTGCTTGGTGGCTCCATAGGCCGATTCAGCAGCCTTCATCGGGCTTTCTTCAGTGACCGGTATATTATCCGGGTTACCATACACGGTGCAGGAAGAGGAGAAAACAAAATTGTCGACGCCAAACTCATCGGCACATTTTAAGATATTGATGAGCGAGTTCAGGTTATTCTCAAAATAAAGGAGGGGTTTTTTGACGGACTCGCCAACCGATTTGTATGCAGCAAAATGAATGATACCGCTGATATCGGGATTTTCCTGGAAGATGGCCACGGTATCATCATAGATACAAAGGTCGACCTTATAATTCTTTACTTTTTTGCCGGTTATCTTTTCAACCGATTCAAGGATGGTATCGCTGCTTCTGGAGTTGTTATCGGCAGAGATCACCTCAAAGCCGTTCTCTATCAGGTCTACCAAAGTGTGTACGCCTATGTATCCACAGCCGCCGGTAACAAGGATTTTATTCATGGTACAAAGAAAACAAAAAATCACTCATGGTGATGAGTGATTTTTTATGGCCGTTTGTTTATAATTTATAAGATCAGGTTTACGATATAATAGATCCCTGCAGCCAGTAAACCACTCACCGGTATCGTTAATATCCAGGCCCAGAGTAAATTCACCGTAACCCCCCAGCGCACGGCCGACAATCGCTTTGTGGCGCCCACCCCCATGATGGAACCGGTAATGGTATGTGTAGTGGAAACCGGTATACCCATCTGGCCGGTAAAGAATAAAGTGAATGCACCGGCTGTTTCTGCTGCAACCCCTTCCAGCGGGGTAACTTTTGTGATCTTTGTACCCATTGTTTTTACGATCTTCCATCCTCCGCTCATGGTTCCTAACCCGATGGCAAGATAACAGGCAACCGGTACCCAGTTAGGCAGGTCAGAAAAATTCTGGATGGACCCGCTTGCGATCAACGCAGCGCCGATGATACCCATTACTTTCTGGGCATCGTTTCCGCCATGGCCGATACTGAATGCGGCTGAACTGAACAACTGCAGTTTCTTGAACATATTGGCAACCTTGAATGCCGTCGGGGTCCTGATCTTCTCAACGTATAGGTAAACCAGGCAAAACAAAACGGAAGTGAAAATAATACCCCAAACGATCGAACTGTTGTCTGCCTTATCAATGTCCTTGGCCAGGGCCTTTTCGATACTGAACCCTTCGATCTTCTTTCTTACTTTTTCCTTATTGACCTCCTTGATCGGGTAAATGGCATGCAGGGCAGCCATCGTACTGTCGAGACCGATCTCCTGGTTGAAATATTTTTTTAAAGGATCCTTATAATTTTCGGTAGTGTTCTTCGCCGCATTGTATTCTGCTTTTACTTTTTCATCGCCGGTGGATCTTGCTTCCAGTACCAGGAAGTCATTGGCATTGCGGATATCATCTTTTAACCGGCTGGCTTCAATGTCTTTCAGCCACCCTTCATCAGAAGCTTTCTTTGCGATGGCTTTGGCGCCGAGCTTATCAAAGTCTTTGACGAGCGCATCGATCTTTTCATAATTGGGCAATGCCTCATCCAGCTTTTCTTTGGCAGCAGTATAAGCATTCAATGCCACAGTATCATTCGGATCGGCCTCTTTTTTCGCCAACGCGGCCTTTACTTCCTTTTTATATTTATCGATCTTTAAAAACTTCTGAAGGTTCTCCTCCATCTTGCTGCTTTCAAATTTATCGAACAGGAAAACAGTTAAGATGGTAGCCAGCGCAATGATCCCGATCCGGGCCCAGATATTCCGCATGACCGTGACAATGGTGATAAAAATGGAAATGATCATGCCGATGATGGGCGCCAGGAAGATAAATATAACGGTATTGAATATGATGCTTGATTCCACGATTTTGCCCCAGCTGAACCCCAGCCCCTTTTGCATCAATGCATGGGCGATGGCAGCGCCGGCAAACGCACCGATCAGCGTGTGGGAAGAAGAGGAAGGGATCCCATACCACCAGGTAAGCAGGTTCCAGAAAATGGCGGCTATCAGCCCGGATAAAATTACCGGCAGGGTGATGAATTCCTTGTTAACTGTTTTGCTGATCGTATTGGCAACCGCATGATCCTTAAAAATAAAATAAGCCGCACAATTAAAAATAGCCGCCCATACCACGGCCTGGAAAGGGGTAAGCACTTTGGTGGAAACAACCGTAGCGATCGAATTGGCCGCATCATGAAACCCGTTGATGTAGTCAAATATCAGGGCAAGGGCTATAATTAAGATTACTAAAGTCATGTGTTGTGTAAGATTTGAGATTTGCCAATTAACTTAAGCGTATTTCACAATGATACTCTCAATCACATTCGCTGCGTCTTCACACTTATCGGTAACAATTTCCATTACCTGGTAAATCTCTCTCTTCTTGATCACCTCCTTGGCATCGGGTTCTTCGGCAAACAATTTTTCGATGCTCATATCAAAGATATCGTCGCCCTGGTTCTCTATGCTGTTGATCTGGACCAGTGCATCGGTGATCTGGCGCATGTTTTTCATATTCCGTAATTCCTTTACTGCATCATGCACTGCCACACAGCCCTGCGCAATGATATCGGCCATTTTCTGAATGCCTGTATCATTGGGATTCACCCGGTAAAAATTTATCTTTTTGGCAGATGCCTGTATATAATCAGCAATATCATCCAGGGCAGAAGCCAGGTAATGAATGTCTTCCCGGTCAAAAGGGGTGATAAAATTCCTTCCCAGTTCGGTGAATATCTGGTGGGTGTAATCGTCATTCGTATGTTCCATATCCTCAATTTCCTTGATCAGCTTTGCCCGTTCGTCAAAATCAGGTTCATGAACCACTTCTTTCAGTTTTTCGCCCATTTTCACCAACACATCAACTACGCTTTCGAATAGCTGAAAGAACACCCTGTCTTTTGGTAAGAATATCTTTAAGATCGAATTTATGCCTGCCATATCTATGCTTTTTTTGCTGCAAAGGTTAACTTTTAGGCCAGATAAAGTAAAGTACCTTTTAAATGATAATGATTTGTTAACACAGGGGTAACATTAATTTGTTATTCCTTTGTCGCCAAATTTGCTAAATGCTTAAGAAACGACTTCCATTACTGGTAGCCATGCTCCTGTTTTACCAGTGCTTACAAGCCCAGTTTTTGATGGATATGGTGGATACGACCAAGGAAACCGGCAGGGGACTCCTTGCTGTTTATAAGAAATTCGATCACCTCCGTATTGGGGGATACATTCAGCCACAGTTCCAGGTGGCCTCAGCAAAAGGAGTAAAGAGTTTTGAAGGAGGCGATTTTGCCGCCCAGGTGAACAACCGTTTCATGCTTCGCCGCAGCCGGGTTCGGATTGACTATGTTCATTTTGGTAAGGAAACCAAACCGGGGGTGCAGATCGTTTTCCAGTTTGATGCCAATGAACGGGGGTTTACCGTACGGGATGTCTGGGGAAGGATCTTTGAAAATAGATTCAAACTCTTTTCTTTCACAACCGGCATGTTTGCCCGGCCATTTGGTTACGAGGTCAACCTGAGCAGCAGCGACCGGGAAAGTCCGGAACGGGGCCGCATGAGCCAGTTGCACATGAAAAGTGAACGGGACCTGGGCGCCATGCTCAGTTTTGAAGTAAGGCAAAAGGAACACCCGCTGAAAAATATCAAGATCGATGCCGGCTTCTTTAATGGCCAGGGTATAAATGCATCCGGAGATTTTGATAACATAAAAGATTTCATTGGCCGCATTTCCCTGAAACCGTTGCATCTCAGCAAATCAGTGCAGTTAACGGCAGGGGCATCCATTTTGTCTGGTGGGCTCCAAAATAACACCAAATATATTTTTACAACCTCCACAACTGCCGGCATCAAAAAAGTGGTCGTCGACTCCACGGCATCCAACACCGGAACAAGATCGCCCCGCCGCTATTATGGCGCCGATGTTCAGTTGAAACTCAGGAACGGCGCAGGTCGGTTTACTGAACTAAGAGCTGAATTTACTGCCGGCACCCAAACCGCCACAGTCAGCAACCCGGAAACGCCCAACGCTTTGCTGACAGGCACCGATGGTTTCCATCAAAGGAATTTCAACGGGGCTTACTTCTATTTACTGCAACACCTGTTCTCTCCCAACCACCTGCTGATCTTAAAATACGACTGGTATGATCCCAACAGTAAAGTAAAAGGAACAGAGATCGGTGTTCCCGGTTCAAACTTTACGGCTGCCAATATCAAATATTCCACACTGGGTTTGGGATATATGTATCACATAAGCGAGAACATGAAACTGGTATTATACTATGCCCGGGTTTGGAATGAAAAAACGCAGCTGGCAGGATATACAACCGATGTAAGAGACAATGTATTTACCTGCAGGATCCAGTTCAGGTTCTGAACCTCTTTCCTTTTACAGCATAAAAAAACCTACTCCCAGGACCAGGATCATTTTAAACCGGGTCGGTCTCTGCCCCATTTATCGTAATATTGCAATATTAAATTAAAGTAATGGGGGCAACAAAGACTGAATGGTTCACGGGCAAACACAATTCCATTGCCACGATGGCCAAAGCACTGGGGCATCCGGCAAGGGTTGCCATCATTGACTATTTATTATCTGTTGACACCTGTATCTGCGGTGATATTGTAAATAAACTGCCGTTGGCCCAGCCTACTGTTTCGCAACACCTGAAAGAACTCAGGAACGCAGGACTTATTAAAGGAAGCATCGAAGGCAATGCCATCTGTTATTGCCTTGATGAAAAGGCCATTGCCCGGATGCAAACATACTTTGCCGCCATTGCCGCCCGGCTGGAAAAGAAAAAAAATGATTGCTGCTGATACTAAAATAACAGGACCATGACCGCAAACAACTGTGCGCCGGCACACGAAAGAAAGAAACTTGGATTTTTAGACCGCTATCTCACCCTGTGGATCTTTCTGGCTATGGCACTTGGTGTAGCAATCGGCTATTTCTTTCCGGCATCATCAACGTTTATCAATTCATTTTCTTCGGGTACAACAAATATTCCTTTAGCAGTAGGATTGATACTTATGATGTACCCGCCTTTTACAAAAGTGAAGTACGATAAACTGAAGGAGGTTTTCAAAAACACCAGGGTACTTGGCGTTTCATTATTGCTTAACTGGATCATTGGCCCGGTCCTCATGTTCATCCTGGCTATCACATTTTTACAGGATTATCCCGAATACATGGTGGGATTGATCCTTATTGGTCTTGCCCGCTGCATTGCCATGGTGATCGTGTGGAATGAACTGGCAGATGGCAGCCGGGAATATGCCGCCGGTTTAGTTGCATTGAACAGCATCTTCCAGGTTCTCCTGTACAGTGTATATGCCTGGTTTTTTGTAACGGTACTCCCGCCCTGGTTTGGCATCACCGGTTCGGTGGTGGATATAACGATCGGGCAGATCGCAGAAAGTGTTGCCATCTATTTGGGCATCCCTTTCCTGGCAGGATTTCTTACCAGGTATTTCCTGTTAAAATGGAAGGGGAAAGAATGGTACCAGGCAAAATTCATCCCCTTCGTATCTCCCATAACACTGATCGCCTTACTCTTTACCATTGTTGTCATGTTCAGCCTGAAAGGCGAACTGATCGTTCAGATCCCGCTGGATGTATTGCGGATCGCTCTTCCGCTGGTCATTTACTTTGCCATCATGTTCCTGGTAAGTTTTTTCATAGGTAAACGAATGGGTGCTGATTACTCCACCAATGCATCCATCGCTTTTACGGCCGCAGGCAATAACTTTGAACTGGCCATCGCGGTTGCCATTGGTGTATTCGGCATCAACAGCGGCCAGGCCTTTGCCGGCGTGATCGGCCCGTTGGTGGAAGTGCCGGCATTGATCGCCCTGGTGAATGTTGCTTTCTGGTTCAGGAAAAAATACGATGCTTTATGATCCCCCCGCAGGCGATGGGCCCTCACAGCTGTATACCTTCCCTTAACAATTACGTAATATACAGGTAACACTACGGTAACATTCAATTCATGCTGCGATAACATGAAAGTTGTCCTTTTGCAGTAAATATTTACGGCATGAAATCACTGTTACTTCTACTTGCTTTTTTTACCCTCTCTTTCACCCTGAATGCCCAATCCGGAAAGATCGAAGGAAAGGTCACCGACTCAAAATCCGGCGCTGCTTTGTCGGGTGTTTCTGTTTCCGTGAATGGAAGCAAATCCGTTTCAGCCACCAATATGGATGGTTTCTTTGTCATCACACTGGAGGCAGGGAAAAATATACTCTGCAGTTAACTTCGGTAGGTTACCAGCCAAAAGAACTGACCGACGTGGAAATAATTGCCGGCCAGGTATCAAGAATTGACATTAACCTGGATAAGCTTGCCAAAACAGAGGATGCGGTTGTGGTAAGAACAACGTCGGCCCGGAAGGAAAGTGCAGCTGCCCTGATCACGTATCAAAGAAATACTTCTGTGGTGGCCCAGGTCATCAGTGCTGAAACCATTAAACGGTCTCCGGATAAAAACACCGGTGAAGTACTGAAACGGGTTACGGGCACTTCTGTACAGGAAGGAAAATACCTGGTGGTACGTGGTTTAAGCGACCGTTACAATATGGCCATGCTCAACGGCATTGCACTGAGCAGCACCGAACCCGACAGGAAAACATTCAGTTTCGACATTTTCCCCGCTGCCATGATCGACAACATCGTGATGAACAAGACCTTCATTCCCGAACTGCCGGGTGAATGGGCAGGTGGTCTGGTACAGGTACAAACAAA
This sequence comes from Chitinophagaceae bacterium, assembly GCA_016710165.1. Taxonomy (NCBI): domain Bacteria; kingdom Pseudomonadati; phylum Bacteroidota; class Chitinophagia; order Chitinophagales; family Chitinophagaceae; species Chitinophagaceae bacterium. Next base: position 1,691,259 of record JADJLJ010000001.1, read on the forward strand.
AGATGTTCCGGCTGCTTCCTTTCTTAACGTTCAGTTAGGGACCGGGTTTAACAGCAATACCATTGGCAGGGATTTCCAACAGGCACCGGGGGGGAAATTAGACTGGCTGGGTATTGATAATAAAGAAAGGGGCTTACCTGCTTCTATACCGGTAAAATCCGAGTTCAGCGCATTATCTCCTGCCGAAAAGGCGGCATTGGGAAAAAATTTCAGGAATAACTGGGTTGCAAAATCCGGTAATGCTCCCATCAATTCCTCTTTCCAGGTAAATGGTGGGGGAAGTACAAGGATATTCGGTAAAAAAATTGCCGGCATCTTTGCACTTACCTATAATCAATCCAACAAACGTACTCCTTTTGACAACATCTTTATTGCCAATAACGAGGGCGATGTTGAAATAAGGTACAACAACAATAAATACAGCCGGGATGTACTGGCCGGCGCCCTTGCCAATGTTACCCTGCAACTGAACAACAACAACAAGATCTCGGTAAAGAATCTACTGAATATCAATACCAGCGATTTTGTCAGTGACCGGTACGACGGAAGGGATTATATCATAAGCGGTGGCGGAAACGGAGACCGTGTTAAAGCAACCGAGATTGGCTTCAGGCAAAATACTTTTTTCAATACACAGCTCATTGGCGAGCATAATTTACCAACGCTGCAAACAAAGATCAAATGGTATGGCGGGTTCAATATCCTTGATCAGTACATACCCGACCAGCGCAGGCTGTTCTATACCCAGGACGGGAATGATCCTTCTGCACCTTACTATGCTTTACTGGGCCTGGGCGCAGGACAAAAAAGCGGGAGCATTTTCTACAGCTTCCTGAATGATTATATCTACAATGCCGGCGGCGATGTGACCAAATCACTTAACATCAAAGGAAAGACCCACAGCGTAAAAGCCGGTTATCTTTTCCAGGTAAAGGACCGCTTGTTCGACAGCCGCCCCTTTTATACCAACACGGCCAGCAATGCGATAAAATTACTTTCGCCAGACCAGTTGTATGCACCGGAGAATTTTGGTACGGGCAACGATAAAGTTCAGTTTGACGAGATCAATGGCAATGCGTACCGCTATGTGGCCAATACCATTTTAAATGCTGTTTACCTGCAGTTTGACAATCCCATTGGCAACAAATTACGGCTGGTATGGGGAGCCCGGTTTGAAAGCTATGACCAGTTGGTTGGAAGTGTAAGGAAAGATGATCCCCGGCATGTGAATAGCCTGGTAAAGGATTTTCTGCCCGGACTAAACCTTACCTATAAACTGAATAACAAGACCAACTTCCGTTTTGCAGCAAGCCAGACCGTGATCAGGCCCGAGTTCAGGGAATTGAGTCCTTTTGCCTTCTACGACTTTGAATTGGGAGCCCAGGTGGTGGGTAACAAATCAGCAGAGCGTACCAAGGTCTCGAATTTTGACCTTCGCTATGAATTATATCCGCGTGCAGGGGAATTATTCACCGTTGGCGCTTATTTCAAGCATTTCGACAAACCGATCGAATATTATTTCAACAGAACAGGACCTGGCACCAACACTTTCAATATCCTGAACACCAAAAATGCAACGGCATATGGTGCAGAACTGGAATTCAGGAAAAAACTTGATTTCATAAGTGCCCTTAAGAACTTTACGTTCAGCGGTAACCTGAGTTATATCTACAGCCGCGTTAAAGACACCACCGGAACCGTGGACAGGCCATTACAGGGACAAAGCCCTTATCTCATCAATTTCGGTTTACAGTATGACGTGGAGAAGATCGGGTTCAGCAGTACATTACTGTTTAACCAGATCGGCCGCAGGATCTTATTCGTGGGCAACGAAGCGATCTCCGATATATGGGAAGCCCCAAGGCCCCTGCTGGACCTGCAGCTTGCGCAAAAGGTCTTTAAAAGAAAAGGAGAAATCAAACTCAACATCAGCGACATCATCAACAGCCGGGCCAATTTCTATCACGACCTGGACAATAATAAGAAATACAGTAAGACATCCAAAGATGTTTTAGCCATCAGCAGGAATTATGGCACCAACGTTTCACTCAGTTTTGCATATACCATTAAATAAAAACGCTTAAAAAAAATAAACATGAAAAAGTTATTCCTTGCAGCTACCATTTTAGGTTTAGCAGCAACCAGCTGCCGTAAGATTGAAGTGGATGGCACCACCACCGTTGTAACGGGCGGCGGCGGAACCACTACCGAAAACACCATCCTCGAAGGAAGGATCATTGAGAACCGTACCTTAAAAGCGCAGTATACGTACAAACTGCGTGGCCTTGTGTATGTAACGAACGGGGCTGTGCTTACCATTGAACCGGGTACTAAAATAGTAGGGGAAACGGGTAAAAGCGGCGGTCTGATCATTTGCCGGAGTGCAAAAATAATAGCCGATGGCACACCGGACAAGCCAATTGTATTTACATCTGAAGCCGCTACCCCTTCATCTGGCGACTGGGCCGGCCTGGTAATTTTAGGCAATGCCCCAACCAATTCATCCTTTAATGGACAGGCTGGGATTGGTGAAATCGAAGGTGGCAGCAACAATAGTGACGGATTGGGATTATATGGCCTTGGAGCCAGCAGCAACCCGGCAGATAACAGCGGTGTTTTAAGATATGTACGCATCGAATATGCTGGCTATGCATTCCTGCCCGATAAAGAAATAAACGGTTTAACCCTCGGTGGTGTAGGTAACCAGACCATCATTGATTATGTACAGGTTTCCCGTGCCAATGATGACAGTTTTGAGTGGTTTGGCGGCACGGTGAATTGTAAACACCTGATCGCTTACAAGGGTCTAGATGATGACTGGGATGTTGATAACGGCTTTTCCGGTAAAATTCAATTCGGGATCAGTTTACGCGATAGTTCGGTTGCTGATATAAGCGGAAGCAACGGTTTTGAAGTTGACAATGATGCCAGCGGCAGCACCAACAATCCGCAAACCAGCGCCGTATTCAGCAACATGACGGTTATAGGTCCCCGGGCTACTTTATCCAATATTGGAAACAGCAATTTTAAGCGGGCCATGCATCTCCGCCGCAACAGTTCGATCAGCATTTTTAATTCTGTTTTCATGGGCTGGCCCACCGGCTTGTTGGTAGACGCTTCGACCGGAAGACCCATCGATCTGAATATCTCGGGTGGCTCTATGGTGATCGCAAATACCATCCTTGCCTCAAATAACACGCAGTTCTCTTATACGGCAAGCGCAAGCGCCCCTACCGGCTGGACAACTGCCGACCTTACCAATTATTTTAACCTGCCTGCAAACGGTAACAGTGTGTTGGCTACCAACAACGATGTGGCTTTGACCGCTCCATTTAAATACGACAACACCGTTGATTTCAACCCGGCAGCAGGATCGCCAGCACTAACGGGTGCAACATTCACCAGCCCCAAACTGGCAACCGGTTTTACAGCAGTAACCCACAAAGGCGCTGCCGCTTCCGGTGATACCTGGTGGAAAACCTGGACAAAGTTTGGCTTATAATCAAATACTTCTTTTTGAAAGGGCATCCGCTGTAAAAGCGGGTGCTTTTTTTTAAATTTACTTTTCAGCTTATGAAAATTTTTATTCTCATAATCGTTGCTGCTGTACTGGCGATACCTGGTTGTACGCAAAGGGAAAATAAACCTGCACAGAAGATGACCGTTAACAGGGCATGGCTGGATTCCATCCTAACAATAAGCGACAGCAGTTACGTCAAAGCCTATAAAAGAGGTCATTTTGATTCGGCTTTCTATTATATAAATAAAAAAGATTCCTCCATTTGTCAGCTAATGAAGGATCCCTCGCAGAATATCCGCCAGGTCATCATTGCCCGGAAAAATGTACGCAGTTTTTTTGCTGCATATTATACCAATGGCCAGTTACAGGCCGATCTGCCCCTGGATGCGTTTGGCCAGTATCACGGCAGGGCTACTTATTATTTCGCCAACGGTGGTACTGAAAGCACCGGCAATTATGAACACGGAATAAAAACCGGGACCTGGAAATATTTTGATGAAAAGGGCAAGCTTGTTTCTACGGATACCTATGATGATAACGGGCAAGTAGTTAAATAAGCCGGGGCAGGATATAACAATCCCTTAATCTTCCGGTAATACTGTGGTAAACCACGTTCAGGACCTTGCAGCAGGTTAAAGAAACAGCTTGCAGTCGTTTCAAATTTCTTAAGCAAATAGCAAGTTTCTCATGCTTGTGCCAGCTTTATTCTTATCGCTGGCCTTTTTTTTAAACAGGTATATTAAGTTAATGTTACCAAATTGTTACTACACACATTTAAATCACATTCTTTTTCACATCCGGTAATTGCCATGCTTTGAAATTATATTCACATATTCTATCTTACCAAACCAAAATCAAGCATATGAAATGGGTCAGCGTTAATAATGGTTCGGCCAACGAAACCTTCGAACTGTGGGAAGCCAATGAAAAACTGGCCAATATTTCGTTCAGCGGACGCACCCGGTTTGCCAGAATGGTAAGCCGCCTCGGTAAACGTATTTTCTCTTTTGAGGACCGGGGATTATTCTCTCCCAGGAAACTCATCCGGAACGAATACGGGATCGGGATGGGTAAGGTGGAAGAATTAAAGCCCGGATCCGGTAAAGGATTTGTGGAAATGGATGAAAAAAAATATTTCTTTGTATATAACCAGGATAACTCAGGTGAGCTGACCCTCTATGATGAATCCATGCAGAAAAACCTGTTAAGCTGCAGTTTTAACTCCATCAACCATCGCTTAAGCAAAACAAAGTCTTTATTGACAGAAGGTAAATTTGCCAGCCTCCTGCTGGTGCTTTGCTGGTATGCATTTCAGCCGCACAGCGCTTCTTCTGCACCCGGGATTGCAAAGCAGCCCGACTTAATGTTACCATAATACCTGGTTAATACTGCGTTTATATTGCCGGTGTTTCTTTGTTAAACGCCCGTGCATGAAAATCCGCATACTGCTGATACTCTCTTTTTTCAGCTCCCCCGTTTTTTCACAAACAGATTCCCTGCCAAATATTTTTATCATCACTACCGACGGGTTCCGCTGGCAGGAAATTTTTAACGGGGCCGACCCCGCTATCATCAGTAACCCCAGGTATGTAAAAGACACGGCATTACTCCGGCAAATGTTCTGGCACGAAGACCCCGTAGAAAGAAGAAGGATCCTGATGCCCTTTATATGGAAAACCCTCGCCAGGCAGGGATCTTTGTATGGCAACAGGAATTATGAGAATAACGTAGCCGTGGCCAATCCATACCGGTTTTCTTATGCAGGCTATAATGAACTCCTGACCGGCTATGCCGACCCGGCCATCATTGCCAACCGCAAAAAACGGAACAGCAATGAAACCCTGCTGCATTTCATGAACAACCAGCCGGGTTATAAAAACAACGTAGCGGCATTTGCAAGCTGGAACCTCTTCGATTACATTCTCAACAAGCAGCCTGCTGGTATTTACCTGAACAGTGGCTACAGGAATATTGCGCATGATTCGCTAACAACCAACGAAACACTGATCAATACCATACAGCAACTGGCAGTGAATAACCGGCAACAAACCAGGAATGACATGCTTACTTTTGTTGCGGCCAAAGAGTATATACAGGCCAGGCATCCCAAAGTGGTATTCATAGGTTTTGGAGAAACCGATGAATATGCCCACAGCGGCCGGTATGATGAGTACCTGCAGAGTGCTCACCTCTTTGACGAATTCATTTCACAGCTCTGGTACCTGGTGAATAAAGACCCGTTTTATAAAAACAATACCAGTTTTATCATTACCACCGATCATGGGCGTGGAGCCAGGCCCGGAAACTGGACAAAACACAGTATGTTCATTAACGGCAGCAACAATACCTGGCTCCTGACCATCGGCCAGGGCCTTGATTGCAAAGGAGAAGTAAAAAACAAGGAAGAAATTTATATTGAACAGCTGGCACAAACAATCACCCGGCTGCTCGGGCAAACCTTTACTGCCCCTCACCCTGTAGGTGATCCCCTGTACCTGTCCTTCAATGAAAAATGATATTAATACTGGCTTAATACAGGATTAACAATTTGGTAAACGGCGGGATATAAATTGCAAACCAAACAACCTGCTGATGCAAACCAACCCATTCTCTATCCGAAAGAATAAAATTTACTTCATCGGACTCCTGGCTTCCCTATTGACTGCAGCAGTTTTTTTACTCGCCAACGGCAAGGCCGCTGCTTTCATTTCTCTCAACAGTTATCACCCTTTTCTTTTGAACATTTTTTTTATCAATTACACATTTATGGGGGATGGTATCTTTGCTCTGTGCCTGGTTGCTGTAATGTTCTTTTATTTAAAAAAGAAAAACCAGGGTTTTGCATTACTCTACTCCTTTTTGATTTCCGGGTTAGCTGTACAGGTGATCAAAAATCTCATCAGCGCTCCCCGACCCAGGTTGTTCTTTGAACAGGGGCAGTATTTATTTTTCATGGATGGAATCAGCCTGGCCAATAATTCAAGTTTTCCTTCGGGCCATACTGCCACAGCTTTTGCCATTGCAACCGTTTTTGTGATGATGCTGAAAAACAAGAACTGGCAATGGCTGATCTTACCAGCGGCCCTGCTGGCGGGTTACTCACGTATTTACCTGGCTCAGCATTTCTTACTGGATGTGATCATTGGAGCAATATTAGGCAGTGTTTCCGGCATCATCGCTGTTTACCTGGCATTCAACCCGGCAGGCAACCGGGTATTGCTGAAGAAAATATTCAAACTAATCCAGGGCCGGCCCTCATCACCGGCATCCATGCAAACTGTATGAGCGGAGCCATTCATACACAGTTTATTAAGTTCGGTATGGTTGGGATAAGTGGAATGGCACTGGATTTTTCTGTAACCTGGCTTTGTAAGGAAAAACTCCGCCTTAATAAATACATTTCAAACTCAGCCGGGTTTTGTTTAGCGGTGGTAAGCAATTTTTTATTGAACCGTCGCTGGACCTTTGAAAGCATACAGCAGCCTGCTGCAAACCAATTCGTATATTTCACTCTGGTATCGGTTACCGGTCTGTTGATAAACAACCTGTTCTTATACCTGCTTTTGAAATATGCAAAAAAGAATTTTTATTTTTTGAAATTGGTTGTTACCGGACTTGTCTTTTTCTGGAATTATTTTATGAACCTGCTGTTCACATTTAACCAACCGTAGTGAATTATAGAAATAAAACCGTGGTGCTTATTCTCGTGGCAACACTGGTTCGTTGCATCACCGCCTTTTGTTTGGAACTGGGCAATGATGAAGTATACTACCGCATGTATGCCCAGCACCTTCAATGGAATTATTTTGATCACCCTCCCATGGTGGGCTGGATGATACGGCTTACCACCGCCAACCTGTTGTTTGACAATGAATTTTTTATACGACTGGGCGCCATCATTTCTGCCGCTATAACTACCTGGTTCATCTTTTTGAGCGGCAAAAAACTGAATAATGCCTACACCGGTTATTTGGCAGCAGCAATTTATACCGCAACCATTTATGGAAGCATTGTGGCGGGTACATTTATCCTGCCCGATTCGCCCCAAATGATCTTCTGGGCAGCAGGCCTGTACCTCCTTATCGATATAGCACATTACACAACCATAAATCGGGTGAAGAAGAGAAAGCTGTTGCTGTTTGGGATCATTGCCGGACTAGGTATGCTTTGTAAAATTCATACTACGTTCCTGTGGGCCGGCTTACTGCTTTACCTGCTCCTCAACAACAGGCAATGGTTTAAAGAACCTGTCCTGTACCTTTCAGCCATAACCACCCTGCTGATATTTTACCCGGTCATTAAATGGAATATTGATAACCACTTTGTAACATACCTCTATCATGGCCAACGGGTGAATGTGACCGGAAGCGGCTTTAATTTCTCTGGTTTTCTGAGCTTTGCAGGCGGACAGGTATTGTATTGCAACCCGGTCATCTTTTTTCTCCTTATTCCGGCAACCATTGCTGCCATTAAGAATGAACTGCCTGTTCTGTCATCGCAAAAAGGAATGTTGCTGCTCTGCAGTTTGCCATTACTGATTATTGCTACAATCATTTCTTTTTTTAAGCCGGTACTCCCCCACTGGACCGGGCCTGCATACAGCGGCCTGGTCTTACTTACAGCCTGCTACCTGGACAAACGAAAAAGAACATCCCTGTTTGAAAGAAGAATAATGCCCAAGCCCCTGTTGGTTGCAAATACATTTCTCTTCGTATTGATCAGCTCCGGCATCCTGCTTATCAATTTCATGCCCGGCACAGCAGGCAGTAAAGCCAACCCGCATCTGGGAGATGGAGATTTTACGCTGGACATGTACGGGTGGAAAAAATTCAAAAAAGAGTTTCAAAAAATGATCGAATCAGATCTGCAAAAAGGCCTCGTGAAAAGAAATGCCTGCATCATAAGCAACAAATGGTTCCCGGCTGCTCATCTTGATTATATTGCAGCCTTGCCACTAAAAAAAGACCTTATTGCCCTTGGCGATACGAATGATATACACCAGTATGCATGGATCAATACAGAACGGAGGTTATTGCTGCCCGGCGATGATGCTTATTACATAGCTCCTTCCAACAACTATGCAGATGCCAAAGAATTATACGGTAACCGGTTTACAACAATTCTACCGCCCCAGGTAATTGAACAGGAAAGAGGTGGAAGGATATGCCGTCGTTTTTATGTCTGGCGCCTGAAAAATTTCAGGCCATAAGAAAACCCCCGTTTATAAAAGCAGGGGTTTCTTTTACTTCCCAAAACTGATCCGAAAAAACTGCATGGTGAAAGTAGGCCCGGTTCATTACCGGCATATAAATCCTTCGTTAAGCAATTATTATTTCACAATGCAGCTTCATTTTCCCATATTTCTGCCGATGCGGCCAGTGTATCTTTTAAAAACCGGCTGTACCACCGGCCAGAGTCTTTGACCGTTCGTCGCTGGGTGGCAAAATCAACGTGTACCAGTCCAAACCGGGGATAAAACCCTTCTGCCCATTCAAAATTATCAAGCAGCGTCCATACAAAATATCCATTAACCCTTACCCCCTCTCTTTTGGCAAGCAGTACCTGTGCAATATGGTCCTGCAGGTATTTTACCCGTCTATAATCATCCACCTTCCCGTTTTCAAGAACATCTTCAAAAGCAGCCCCGTTCTCTGTTACGATGATCTCCTTCACCCCCGGGTACCCATTGATCCTTTTCAATGCTTCATAGATCGCCGGTGGGTAAACCTCCCAGTCCATCACCGTATGGTCCACATTTCTTTTGCTTGCTTTAATCAGCTTTGCCCTCACAAAGGGCATCAGTGGCGCATAGGCCACCATTTCCCGTGTATAATTCTGCAGGCCGATAAAATCCATCTCAAAAGCAAGTTTTTTCTCATCATGCGGGTATATGAACCGTTCGATGCGCTCAAGGATCCGGAGGTCCCTGGTGGGATATCCCAGTCCAAGCAGCGGCTCTATGAAAAGGCGGTTAAAGAGAGCATCCGCCTTTACGGAAGCCTTTACATCATTTTCCTCGTAGTGCCTGTAGGGCTCAATATGTGAATAGGAAAATGTGGTTCCCACTTTACAATCCTGCCGCAGCGACCGTATGATCCTTCCTCCTTCTGCCTGGCACAAAGCAGCATGGTGGACGGCTGCCAAAAAACTGCTCAATCCTTTTTTGCCCGGTGCATGCACTCCTAAAAAATACCCCGCCCCGGTAAACACCATCGGTTCATTAAGTACCATCCAGTGCTTTACCCGGTCGCCGAAAGTGCTTTATACAGCAGTCAACATAATAACTGAACCAATGAATGATATCCCGGTTTGTCCATCCTCCCTTCTGCTGCAGGGCTTCCGGCAGGTCCCAATGATACAGGGTTATCCAGGGCTCTATCCCCAACTCCAGGCAAAAGTCAATTACATGATTGTAGAAGTTAATGCCTTTGTAGTTTACCGCTCCTGTTCCATTGGGTAAAATACGGCTCCAGGAGACAGAGAAGCGATAGTTGGGAATGTTGAGGTTATAAACAAGCGCCAGGTCTTCGGCGTAATGGTGGTAAAAATCACAGGCCGTATTGCCGTTATCGTTGTTTGCTATTTTTTTTTTCTTTTGAGAGAATACATCCCATATTGAAGGGCCTTTTCCATCTGCATTATGCGCCCCTTCTATCTGGTAAGCCGCCGTAGACACGCCCCATTTAAAATCTTCCCCAAAATCATTCTTTGTAAAGAGCATGATCTATCCCCCCAGTTGGTTTAATATTTTTCCCAGGCTCTTGTCCTTTAATTTCTTTACCGAATAAATAGCATCGCCCAGTTTAATTTCCTTTTTTATATCCGGAGCTGCATGTTTCCGGATGATCATGCTGATGATCCTTTCGGTACTGTTGGGATAATTAACGGTGATCACCTGCTTTCCCGTTATCCACGCCCTGATCTTATCCGTATGTTTCTTCTTCAGGCTTTTGATCACCGGCACGCCCATATCTTTCAGGGCAGCAGCATTGCATTGCTGTTCATATTGTCCTTTCATAGGGATCACCATCAGCTTCTTTTTCAGGTACAGGGCTTCGGCCGGCGTTTCAAAACCGGCGCCGCATAAAATACCCGTGCAGTGGATAAGGCTCTCAATAAAATCATCATTATTCACCGGCCGGATGTGAATATTCTTTTCCCGGTATTCTTTTTTGGAGTGCTTGCTGAACACCTGCCACCGGATATCCTTTATTTCACCCAGTACCTTGATGATCCGTTGATCACTGTAAGCAGGCAGGTAAACACTGTAATGATCCTTATTCTCCGGTTTTGCCTGTCTTACCTGGCTCCGGATCACCGGCGGAAAAATATTTTTATCATACATACCAAAATGAAAACCATAGGATGCTGTTACGGGCGCATAATTGTTTAAAACCGCTTTACCAACCAGGTCCTTCTTTTTGGGCCGGGGCGATCTTTTATTGATCACGGCTGCCTGGTGGCTGAGCCCGATACAATCCTTTTTTTTCATCTTGCAGGCCCAGGCACTCACGGGTTCAAAATCATTGATCACCAGGTCATAGTTTTCAACAGGCAGGCTTTTGATCTCTTTGTAGAGCTGTTTTAAATTGCTTTTTTTATACGTCGCCACAAGGTCTATACCGCCCTTCTTCCCGAAAATAAAACTGAGCCCTTTGAATTTATATTTCACCGGGTAAGGCAACTCTACATCCGCCTGTATGCCGCTGACCAGGATATCTAGTTCTCCTTTTTTCTGCAGGATGGGGATGATATCCCTGGCCCTGCTCAGGTGACCATTGCCTGTACCCTGTATGGCATATAATATCTTCATGATTGCTTCAACAGGTTGAATTCTTCCACCAGGTTATCAAACAACTGGTTATTGTTCAGTTCTTCTTCCTGGTCGTGTATGCTCATGTTCAGCATTTCAATTTCATCAAACCGGTAAATCTCCCATTTGCCGCCGGCGTACTCCAATGCGGTCAGGTTCTCGATCCAGTCGCCGCTGTTCAGGTAGATTATTTTACCCTCCTCGTTTACGATCTCTTTTATTTCGGGCTGGTGAATATGGCCGCAGACCACATAATCGTATTTGTTGCTGATGCCGATATCAGCGGCCGTTTGTTCAAAACTGTTAATGAACTTCACTGCACTCTTCACACTGTTCTTTATTTTCTTCGACAGGGATAATTTTCCGCGCCGGAATATCTTTTCTGAGATAAAATTGGCTACCCGGTTAATAAGGATCAACGTATCGTACCCCACGGCACCCAGTTTTGCCAGCCACTTGCTGTGCTGCATGGTTACATCAAATACATCGCCGTGAAAGAACCAGGCCGTCTTCCCCTCGTCCAGTTCCAGTATCACTTTGTTAACAATTTTCAGAGAGCCCATCTTGAAACCTGCGAACTTCCGCAGCATCTCATCGTGGTTGCCGGTGACGTAATAGATCTTCACTCCCTTTCCCATCCAGCTCATTAATTGTTTTACCACTTTCATATGGCTTTTAGGCCAGTAGCGTTTGCTGAACTGCCAGATATCAATGATATCTCCATTTAGGATGACCGTTTTGGGCCTGATTGTTTTCAGGTAAAGCAATAATTCCTTGGCGTGGCAACCATAGGTACCGAGATGTACGTCCGACAGTACCAGTATATCCAGTTTTCTTTTCTTTATTTTATCCACTACCGGATCTTATGAAATTTCAACGGCGGATAAAAGGCAGAAAGCATGGGCAGGAATATTCGTACGGATAGTTCCAGGAAAAAATAATGCAGTTTTTTCATAAAAGACCGGGGTTAGTGTTCATGCAAAGTGCACAGATCGTGTGACCAAATGTTTATGCCAATATTATGAACGTGTTAATTCACGCATTAATTATTTGGTAACATGTGCTTAATAACTCCTTAATAATTCTCCGGCAGTTTTGCTGTACGTAAAAAAAACACATGAAAAAAACAGCCGCACTGCTACTCCTGATTTCCGTATTCACTGCATGTAAGAAGTCAGATGAGATTCCGGGCGAGGTCATCGTAAACGAAGACCCGGCCACGTACAAAGAGATCGCTTCCCTGAACCTGGGAGGCCTGGGTTCAGCAGAGATCACCACATTTGACCCGCAGACAAAAAGGTTATTTGCTGTAAATAACGGCACCGTCAACAAGATCGATGTTATAGACATTGTCAATCCCGCTTCCATCACCCTGGTTCATTCCATCAACCTGGGTACCTATGGCGGTTATGTAAACAGCGTGGATGTAAGCAATGGCAAACTGGCCGCAGCCATTGAATCGGCAACCAAACAAAACAACGGCAAAGTGGTAGTATTTAATACCACTACCTATGCAGAGGAAAAAGTAATTACAGTAGGCGCTTTACCCGACATGGTTGTATACAGCCCCGACGGAAAATATATACTCAGCGCCAACGAAGGGGAACCCGATGCCCCATATACCAATGACCCCGAAGGAAGCGTTTCCATCATCAGCGTGGAAAACAATTACAGTGTCACTACACTCAATTTTGCATCCTTCGCCCCGCAGTTAACTGCACTTAAAACGAAAGGCTTCCGCGTATTTGGTCCGGGCAATGATATTGCCAAAGATGTGGAACCGGAATATATTTCCGTTTCATCCGATTCCAGAACGGCCTGGGTTACCCTGCAGGAAAATAATGCCATAGCGGTCATTGATATCGCAACCAAAACGATCACAAAGATATTACCGCTTGGATTCAAGGATTACAATGTGGCGGCCCATGCGATCGACCCAAGCGATAAAGAAGGCGGTATAAATTTCAACCCCTGGAAAGTATACGGAACGTATATGCCCGATGCGGTTGCTTCCCTGAATTATAACGGCATTCCCTATCTATTTACTGCGAATGAAGGAGATGCAAGAGAATACACTGGATTCAGTGAGCTAAAACGGGTAAAAGATATAGCCCTGGATGCAACAGCCTTTCCGGATGCGGTTACGCTTAAGCAGGATATTCAATTAGGAAGACTGAACATTACCACCACCCTGGGCGACACCGATGGCGATGGGGACTTTGATGCGTTGTATGGTTTCGGCGCCCGTTCATTCAGTGTATGGAATGGTAATACGGGCGACCTGGTATATGACAGCAGGAACGAACTGGACGTTAAAGCCAAAGACCTGGGCATCTATGATGATAACCGCAGTGATGATAAAGGAACAGAACCCGAAGCGATAACACTGGGCAAGGTAGGAACCAAAACCATTGCTTTTGTAGGCATGGAAAGAGCAGATGCCATTGCGGTTTATGATGTGACAAACCCAACCGCTCCTGTCTTTATAAAAATGTTTGCCACCGGTGATGCCCCGGAAGGAGTGCTTTTCATTCCTGCTTCAAAAAGCCCCATACAACAAAGCCTTGTTGTGGTAAGCAGCGAAAATGACGGAGCCATTAAAATTTACAAAGCAGACAAGTTGTAGTACTACAGCTAATAACAAACCGTACCATATACAAGTTCATAAAAGGCTTCCGGAGTTTTGAATATTCCGGAAGTCTTTTTGTTTACGAAGCGGATCATTTATACGTTACAAACCTACTCTTTCCTGCTTTGCAACGTAAATCCAAACGTAGTGCCCACATCTATCTTACTGCGAACATGAATGGTCTGCCCGTGTGCCTCAATGATGTGTTTGCAGATGGCAAGGCCCAGGCCGCTGCCGCCCACTTTACGGCTGCGCGCCAGGTCCGTCCGGTAAAACCTTTCAAAGATCCTGTGCAGGTGTTCTTCGGCAATACCGGCACCGTCGTCACTTATCTCGATCAGTACTTTTGCTCCATCCACTTTATAAAAACTGGCTTCCACAATGCCGTTTTGTTTGCCATACTTGATGGCATTATCAACCAGGTTGATGAATACCTGGCGCATCTTCTCCTTATCGGCATAAACCGTTAACGGAAGTTCACATCCCTTTTTAATAATGCACCTGATCTCTTTTTCATCCGCCTTGATGGACAGGGATTCATACACCTCTTTCAACAGGTCCTGTATCACAAAGCTGTCTTTCAATAAAAGCTGTTCGCCGCTTTCCAGTTTAGAGATGGCATCCAGGTCATCCACCAGGTTCACCAGGCGATCAATATTGCGGGATGTGCTTTGCAGGAATTTCTTATTCACTTCGGCGTTTTCGAGCGCCCCGCTTAACAAGGTATCCACGTACCCTTGTATGGCAAAGATGGGTGTCTTCAGTTCATGGCTCAGGTTCTGCAAAAATTCCTTACGGTACACTTCATTCTGCTGCAGCACTTCGATCTCTGCTTTGTGCTGATCGGCCCAGGCCTCTACATCCTCTCTTACTTCATCAATGCCTTTCTGTGGCAGGAGATTTTTGTAATAAAACTCTTCTTTCTTACTGGCCTTGGTCTGATAAATTAATTTATAGATGAGTTTTATTTTCCGGTAAATGAAGGACTGCAGGATGTATAAGATCAACCCGAAGGAACCAAGGAATACCACGACCAGGGAGATCAGCGCAATCCACCATACGGGTTTAAGCACAAAGATACCCAGGGCTATTGGTATAGATAAACCCAGCGCCGTTAATGCGGATAATTGTTGCGGGGAAGAATTTTTTGAAGACGGCATTAAGTAGTCATTTGTCATTAAGTCATTAGAAGATACGTAAAGTTAGCGTCAAAAAGCGACTCAATGACTATTGACTTAATGACCAATGACCAACTGCTATATCTCAAACTTATACCCAACGCCCTTTACCGTGGTGATGCAGTCGAGGTCCAGTTTCTGGCGGATCTTGCGGATATGTACATCAATGGTGCGGTCGCCCACGATCACTTCGGTTCCCCAAACCTGGTTCAGTATCTCATTGCGGAGGAAGACCTTTCCCGGCTTACTGGCAAGCAGGGCTAGCAGTTCAAATTCCTTACGGGCAAGTATGATATCGTTGCCCTGGAAGTTCACGATATATTTTTCCCGGTCTATTTTCAGGTCACCTACCTGCAAAATGCCGGTCTCTTCTTTATTGATGCGCCTGAACAGGGCATTCACCTTACTCACCAGTACCTTGGGACTTACGGGTTTGGTAAGGTAATCATCTGCGCCGGTCTCCAGTCCCTTTATTTCGGTCCCTTCATCACTCAATGCGGTAAGGAATATGATCAGGGTATCGTTAAAAGCAGGTTGCATGCGCAGGAGGTTGCATACTTCAATGCCGGTTTTACCCGGCATCATGATATCAAGGATGATCAGGTCGGGGTTGAATCGTTTCGCAAGGTCCAGTGCATCGTTTCCGTTCTTTGCCGTGGCCACTTCATATCCTTCGTTCTTCAGGTTGTACTGGATGATCTCCAGGATATCCGGCTCATCGTCGGCAATTAATATTTTCTTAACCGTATTTGACGTACTCATATTGGGTGCAAAAATAGTCTTTACCATTAACCAGCAGGGTGGTTTTAACCCCTGCCGGTATTATCAAATTGTTAAGCAAATACAGGGCATTAACAATAATTTTCATCTTAACCGGCGGGCAACATGCAGCCCCTCGCCTATTTTCAGCATCTTTGCAGCAGAACTGACCATGAAAAGAAACCTGCTTCTCTCCCTGTTCCTGCTGTTGGCTGCAAATATCTTTGCTGCCATTGATACTGTAAAAGTGCCCATATACCGCCAGTTATTTCACGACCGGATAAATGAAGAACAACGCCTGCTGGACAGGATGGATGGCAAGGCAGACGGCCTGGTGAAAGCCACGCACAATACCGAGATCAACCTGGCCATAACCGACGTTATGTTCCGGAAGATAAACGAACTGCAGGACCTTGTGGAAGCCAATGCAAAACTGGTGACCAATAACCAGAAGATACGGTACCTGAGCTACATTGAAAATGTGGTCAGGGCCTTCAAAAACAGGATAAAAGGGAAAGAGTTAAGCCCGGTTTACGCCCCCATGCTGGTGGAGAATTTTGAAAAGATAATGATGGCAGACATCGACAGCCTCAGTATGGCCGGCTTTATACAAGAGGTTCCCTACCCCGTAGGTAAAATAAATGCAGAGATATTTTCGGAGAACAAAGGTTATGAAGAGAGTAAAAAGATCCTCTACCAGAAATTCTGTGCCCTTAACCCCGATAAGATACTGCAAACAATAGAACCCTACATCAATGAACCTTTTGCCGACAACCTTATTGTGATCAGTTGCCGGTTCAATCCCACTTCCATTTATTCCATCGCCCAGGCGCCTGATTCAAAAATGGGCGCATTGATCCACCGGAATAAGGATCCCCTGGTTGTGGCGGTGGTGGAACTGAGCAAAACGCCCAATGCCCTTTTATACTTCCCCTTCCTGGATGACCTCTTAAAAGGAAGAAAAACCGTTGAAAGCATTAAAAAATATGTGGGCGATGGTGAACTGGGATACGACAGCGTGGGCTATTTCAAATTACTGGTAAGGACCGAAATCGAATATTTTACCCGGATGACCTCGCCCGCCAGGGATACCCCCATTGCCATGTTTGGCCCCAACGGGTTAAGAGAAGTACTAAAGAACAAGGCGCTGCAGCATTTTGTTACTCCCATCAATACCCTCCACGACCTCAGCAATCTCAACATGCGGATGAAGGCAACCGACTCCTTGTCGGCCGTTGACCTGTATTATATGATGGTACTGAGCGAAAATGAGATCTATACATCCAGTTATAAGCACAGTTTTTTCCGCATGCTGCAACGGATGGGTACCGAACCAAGAACAGATTCCTTATTACTGAGCGTGCATTTTGATTTCTTCAAGAAGTTCATCAAGATGGCTGCCAATTACAACAAGCTGGATACGTTCCTGAAATTCATGCCCAAACAGGCTTCCGAAACACTGATGCGTGGGTTCATTGCCAACCTCGACAATACCGGTAACCTGGAAGACGCCGTGGATGTGGCAGATTCGTACAGCAGCATCAATGATCAAAAGCTGCAGGAAACCATCCTGGGCTATGTGATGGAAAACGAGAAATTATCCATCCGCAATAATAACAACCGCGGCAGGACCATTTATGGTTTATTGAAATCAATTTTCCTGTCGGCCGACAGTACCAATAAGATCGACCTGACCTCGAAACTGGGTATCCCTTCTATTTATGAAATAGAGAACAAAGACATGCGGGACGACAGTGCACGGATCATTCAGCAGGTTTACTGGTATGGGGATGAGGACGGGAAAAAATTCTTCCCGGGTTTTATCAGTTCCTTTTCTCCCAAAGAATGGATCATCACCCCCGGTAAGGAATGGTATGAGATAAGATCGAAGAAAGGAAATGTTTGGGTTTATGCAAACAGGCCATTGGACAATGATGCCAACCTGGACGACAGCGCCCAGGTGCACCTGAACGATTACCTGGCCGAGAACGGTCTTCAACCTGTGGTAGTTGTTCATCGCGGACATAGTTACTGGCTTCCCCGTACCATAAAACGCATGTCGGGCAATGCAAAGATCGTTATGCTGGGATCCTGTGGCGGGTACAAGAACCTGAACGACATCATCGACATTAACCCGGACGCACACATCATTTCTACCAAAGAGATCGGCACCGGGGATATTAACCGGCCCATACTTAATTACCTGAACCAGACATTTGAGTCGGGCAATAAACTGGTCTGGAAGACGATGTGGACCAGCCTCACAAAATTATTTTCTACCGATCCCAGCAAAGCGGTAAGGGAAAGCTGGGAAGATTATATTCCGCCTTACAAGAACCTGGGCGCCATTTTCCTGAAAGGATACAATAACCTGATACAGGAAGAGTAATGGAAAGCCGCAATTGATTGAACCACCCAGGAACATAGTACACATAGTTTGTCTCGCGCAGCTTCCCCTATCGTTCAGTTTTTTTATGAATGGCAATATGTTCAGCCTTCAAACTCCCGTATTTTTGCAGGATGAGTGATACGCCGACTGCCAAACGGAAAATTTTCAATTTTTCATTACTCCGCCGGGTATTCCGTTTTGCAGCGCCTTATAAGAACAAGTTCTATGGATCGTTGATCCTGGCCATTGTATTGGCCGTCATCTCACCGGTACGGCCTTACCTCATTCAATTGACGATCAATGACGGGATAAAAGGGAATACCGCCTCCCATTTCATCAACTCCCCGGGCGGATTCATCATTGAGATCACCATCATACAGATCCTGTTGCTGGTGCTGGAAACCGGCTTCCGTTTCTTTTTTACTTTCCTCACTGCTTCGCTTGGCCAGAGCGTGGTTAAAGACATGCGGGTGAGTACTTACAATAAAATACTGCACCTGAACCTCTCGCAGTACGACAAAACCCCCATCGGCACCCTCACCACCCGGACCATCAATGACATTGAATCCATCAACGATATCTTCAGCGACGGGCTGATACCCATCATTGCCGACCTGTTAGCGATCTTCTCCATACTCACGTATATGTTCTATGTTGACTGGCGCTTAACGCTAGTGTGCCTGGCACCTTTTCCCTTTTTGATCATCGCCACATATTTTTTTAAGGAGAGTGTCAACAAGTCTTTCATCCGGGTGCGTAATGCGGTTGCCAACCTGAACGCCTTTGTGCAGGAACACATTACGGGCATGGCCATCGTGCAGGCATTTGCGGCTGAAAAAAGGGAGTTCAGCAAATTCAACAGCATCAACAAGGAACACCGTAATGCGAACATAAAAGCAATTTTTGCGTACTCCGTTTTCTTCCCGGTGGTGGAACTGGTCATGGCATTGTCTATTGGCCTGCTGGTTTGGTGGGCTGCCAAAGATGCGGTGTATCCGGCACAGGCCGAAAAAGTGGCCGGGGTGATCACCGCTTTCATTCTTTGCCTGAACCTGTTGTTCAGGCCGCTACGGGTGATCGCCGATAAATTCAATGTGCTGCAGATGGGCATGATCGCCAGTGAACGGGTCTTTAAAGTATTGGATAACGAAGACAGCACCATCAATGAAGGAGATAAAAAAACCGACGGGTTGAAAGGAAAGGTTGAGTTTGATAAAGTATGGTTTGCCTACAACGAAGAGAACTATGTTTTGAAAAATATCTCCTTTTCCCTCAATGCCGGCGAAACGCTGGCGATCGTGGGACATACCGGCAGCGGCAAAACATCCATCATCAGCCTGCTGAACCGGCTGTACCCGTTAAATAAAGGCTGTATAAGAATTGACGACATCAATATTTAAGACTTTCACCTGGATGCACTCCCGGCCAAAATAGCCGTGGTGCTGCAGGATGTTTTCCTTTTCAGCGGAACCGTGGCTGACAATGTAACCCTGCGCAACCCGGCCATCAAACAGGAAGACGTGGTACGGGCCGCCAGGCTCATCGGCATCCACGACTTCATCATGCAATTGCCCGGAAACTACGATTTCAATGTAATGGAGAGGGGGGCCACCCTGTCTCTTGGTCAACGCCAGCTCTTATCCTTTGTACGGGCTTTATTATACGATCCCGCCATCCTGATCCTGGACGAAGCCACTTCCTCGGTGGATACCGAAAGTGAGGCCCTGATACAGCACGCCATTGAAAAACTGATCGCCAACCGCACTTCCATCGTGATAGCGCACCGGCTGTCAACCATCCGCAAGGCCAATAAGATAATCGTGCTGGACAAAGGCGAAATAAAGGAAATGGGTACCCACGAAGAACTGCTTGCCAGGCAGGGTTTCTATTACCAGTTGCACAAAATGCAGTTTGAGAAACAGGAAGCGGCGATCTGAAGATCTGAAAACTGAATAAACGGATGCTATTCGCCGGTTAATAGCCAAATCCAGGAGGTTTGAAGGCCTGCATCCGTTCTCAGGTCTTCCGGTCAGCAAATCGCCACATTTTTCTCCCGTAATTTCATATTTCCCCCCTCCAACCTTATCTTTGCGCCAAAATTAAGGCAGAACATGAGATCTAAGAGCATCAAATCATTACTGGCAGCGGTTTTCAGCCTCGGGATACTGTTTTTTTCACAGCCTGCAAAGGCCCAGGGCGGGGAGCATGGTGAGCCAGCCGGGGAACCAGCCAAAAAAGAGAAGATATTTGATGCAAACGAGGTTATTTTCGGTCACATCATGGATGCCCATGAATTTCACTTTTTCTCATACAAAGGGTCCGATGGCCATCAACACCATGCCACCATCCCCTTGCCCGTTATCCTTTACACAAAGGAAAAGGGCTTCTCCTTCTTCATGTCCTCTGTATTCCACCACGGGGAGCATAATCATGATGGTTTCGGTTTACTCACCAATGAGAAGATCGATGCATTAAAGCTTGACAGGAATAAATACGCTGCCGGACATATCGTTGCCGTTAATGCAGCAGGTGAGATCGACGGATCCGTTAAGGTATACGATTTTTCCCTCACCCGGAATGTGGTTCAGATGCTGCTGGCCCTTACATTACTTGTCTTCATTCTCATAAAAGTAGCCCGGAGATATGGTACGGGCGCCGGGGTGACTTCTGCTCCCAAAGGAATGCAGAACACCATGGAAACCATTGTGAACTTTGTGAATGATGAAATTGCAAAACCGAACCTGGGCGCCAAAAGCAGTAAATACCTGCCTTACCTGTTAACCGTTTTCTTATTCATTCTCATTAACAATATTGTAGGCTTGATACCGGGTACAGCCAATGTTACCGGTAATATTGCTTTCACCTTTGTATTGGCCATCATTTCATTTGTTGTGATACTGTTCAGCAGCAACAAACACTACTGGGGCCACATCTTCAATCCGCCGGGAGTTCCAGGCTGGGTTAAAGTGATCCTGGTGCCGGTGGAAGTGCTGGGTATATTCACCAAACCCTTTGCACTTATGATCAGGTTGTTTGCCAACATGGTGGCAGGGCATATCCTCATCATCTGCCTGATATCGCTCATATTCATCATGGCGGCTCTGAACCAATATGTTGGCTGGGGCTTTTCACCATTTTCCATCGCCTTTACCATTTTCATTTATTTTATCGAGGTGCTGGTTGCTTTTTTGCAGGCCTTCATCTTTACCATATTAACAGGAGTATTTATCGGGCAGGCCATTGAAGGTGCACATGATGATCATGCGCATGCAGCCGCTCATTAATAACACGCGTTTTTTTTAACCAACATAAATTCACAATTATGAATTTTTTCTTATTAGAAGCTATGGCTAATGCAGGAGGTGCTATCGGCGCCGGACTGGGAGCTATCGGTGCCGGTGTAGGTATCGGACAGATCGGTAAGGGTGCATTGGAATCCATTGCACGCCAGCCGGAAGCGATCAATGACATCCGCAGCAACATGATCCTTACTGCCGCTCTGGTGGAAGGAGCAGCATTGTTTGCGATCATCATTGGTTTCCTGGCCATGGTACTTTAAACCTTTTACTGCATCCGAAGCACAGGGCGGAGGATGCAGTATTTTTTGCACAGCGCACTGAGCGAAGTCGAAGTGAGAAGTGCATAGGTTTCGAGCGAAGTCGAGAAACGGGCGAAGCCGGGAAACAAATTAAAAACAACTGAATTTAAATACCCATCGGGGAATTAACTATGCAATTACTTACACCGGCCTTAGGCCTCATCGTCTGGACGCTTTTAGCATTCCTTATCGTTTTTTTCCTGCTGAAAAAATTTGCATGGCCCATGATCATTGGTGGCCTGGAAAAAAGGGAGAAGACCATTGCAGATTCTTTGGCTACTGCGGAAAAGATAAAACTGGAAATGGCCCAGATGAAGAATGACAACGAAGCCATCCTTGCAAAAGCACGTGAAGAAAGAGCTACCATGCTTAAGGAAGCAAAGGAAACAAAGGATAAGATGATCAACGAAGCAAAGGAAGAAGCAAAGGTACAGGCAGCCAAGATCCTGGCCGATGCACAGGCTTCCATCACCAACCAGAAAATGGCAGCACTTACCGAGATCAAGAACCAGGTAGGCAGCCTCGTGCTGGAAGTGAGTGAAAAAGTGCTGCGGAAAGAATTAAGCAACAAGGCAGAGCAGGAGAATTATATCAAGACCCTGGCTGCAGAGGTCAAACTGAATTAACCCCTATCCCCTGAAGGGGGAAATGGAGGAAATAAATATTTTTAACCATCGGTGTTTAAATAAAATAAATGCTGATACAAATCAAGTTCCCCTTTAGGGGACAGGGGTATGAATAATCCACGTTTAGCAGGCCGGTACGCAAAGAGTTTACTTGACCTGGCGACAGAACAGAACCAGGTAGATGTGGTATATGCCGACATGAAATGGCTGCACCGCATCTGCAAAAGCAACGCCGATTTTGTGAATGTACTGCGCAGCCCGGTCATCAAGCCTTCTGCCAAGGCAAGCATCATCGAATCGGTCACCAAAGAAAGGGTGAGCAAACTTACCAGCGCTTTCATCCAGTTACTGGTAAGAAAGAACAGGGAACTGAATTTACCCGAGATCGTAAACAGTTTTATTGACCAGTTCAATACACTGCGCAATATTCATAAAGTGAAGATCACCACCGCCGATCCCATTTCGGAAGAAATGAAGGCAGCCATCATGTCGAATGTAAAAGCCAATGCTGCTGCAGGCCAGACCTTTGAAGTGGAGACACATGTTAAGAATGAACTCATCGGGGGCTTTTTACTGGAAACAGGAGGAGTGTTGGTTGATGCCAGCATCTTAAGAGACCTGAAGGATATCCATAAGCAGTTCATGAATAACGATTACCTGCACAAGATACGTTAAAGTAAATCAGAAATATTTTTGGAGAGCTGTTACTGTGTAGCAGCTTTTTTAGTTTGGGGGGTCTACATCGTTTAAGGGTTTAAAGGTTTAAGGGTTGTGGCCCTGTAACTTTAAACCTTTCAACCTTAAACCATTAAACGAAAGAGTACACCGGCATCTTAATATCATGGTAAAATAAGAAAGTCCATTTTTCTTTCTCTCCCTGCTGCCACCACTGCTGGCGCAATTCCATACATTTCTTCCCGTCGTAATCGTATTTGGCAATGAACCGGTTCTTCATCTGCTGCAGCTGGGGTGCCACATCGCCGCCGTAAAATATTTTCTGCCCGTCTTCTTCTATCCAGAACACCTGGTGGAAGGGACTGTGTGCACCGGTCACGTGATAGCTGATATAATCATCGATCCTTCCATCTCCCTCCAGCAAAACAACCTGGTCGGAGTTCTGCATTCCGTCAAAATCTGACAATCGGTAAGAAGGCGGCCCTTTCTTCAACGCAAATTCCATTTCATCCTTATGCACATAATAGGTGGCGCCGGGAAAACCCAGGAATTTCTGTTTCAGGATCTCATCATTTTTATAAATACCGCCTGCATGGTCTTTATGCAGGTGACTAAGCAATACTTTCGTTACTTCCATCGGGCCAATGCCGTTATTCAGTAAGTTTTGGTGTATCTGCAATGTACCATCCGGGTTTGAAAAACCCAGGCCGGTGTCCAGGATGATGATGTCTTTGGAAGTAATCACTGCAAAGGGTTGAATTTCTACCAGTAAACTGCCTGTCGTGCGTTGCTGCAGGTCATCTTTTGCCTTGTTGAAGGGAATAAATTTCTTTGTGGCATCAATGGTAAAAGCGCCTTCGCTGAGTGGAATGATCTTCATAGGGTAAAGTTAATTGGTTAATCAGTTAATACGTTTATACGTCATAACTAATTAACGGATTAACCAATTAACGGATTAACCGATTAACAGATTAACGGATTAACGCAACACCATCTGCCTGTCGGCATCCAGTTTTATCAGAATGAAAAGAAGAATGGTAAACGTGAGCAGGGACGATCCTCCATAGCTCATCAGCGGAAGGGTGATACCGATCACGGGCGCCAGGCCAATGGTAACGCAGATATTTACCGACACATGGAAGAAAATGATACCTGCCACCGAATACGCATATACCCTGCTGAATGTACTTCGTTGCCGTTCCGCAATGCGGATGATACGTAATAAAAGGAAAAGGTAGATCAGCATCAGCGAGCCGCTGCCCCAGAAACCAAAGTTCTCCCCCACGGAAGTAAAGATAAAGTCGGTATGCTGCTCCGGCACAAAATCACCCTGTGTCTGGGTCCCTTTTAAAAAACCCTTACCGGCAAAACCACCGGAACCGATTGCGATCTTCGACTGTTTAACATTATAATTCTGCTGCTCCGATTTTTTTTGTTTTGTTTTTGCTTCTTCGGTACCGGCCGATTCAACAACGGTCTTATCGGCAAACGGATTATCCACCCCTACCATGCTGAATATCCTGTCGGCCTGGTACTGTTTAAACACATGCTTGAATGTAAAGGGTACCGCAAGGCCTACAAATGCCACACCAAAACCCCATGCAAATATGATGACCAGCAGCAAGCGGCTGTTTCGTCTTATCTGTCGCCGGTAAGCATAGATGGCCAGCAGTGCAATGACGGAAAAAGCGATCAGCAGGGTCTGGGTTCGGAATAAAAGCGACGCAACCAGCAATACCGCCATGGAAACGCCGGCGACCAGGTAACCCGGGGGCAATCCTTCCCGGTACATGGGGATCAAAAAAGAAAAGTAAACCAGTGCCAGCCCTGTTTCGCCCTGCAGAATGGAGAACACGGCCGGCGTAAACGCGATGGCTGCAGCGATCAGTTGCGATTTTGGTTTTTCAAAATCGGTTTCCTGCTGCGATAAATACTTAGCCAGTGCCAGCGAAGTGAATATCTTGCATAGTT
Source organism: Chitinophagaceae bacterium (assembly GCA_016710165.1). NCBI lineage: Bacteria > Pseudomonadati > Bacteroidota > Chitinophagia > Chitinophagales > Chitinophagaceae > Chitinophagaceae bacterium. Next base: position 1,716,417 of record JADJLJ010000001.1, read on the forward strand.
CCACCGGCTGCAGGTTCATGAACCCGAGCGGTATCCAGCTTTTGGAACCTTTTATCTCCTTGCCCACCACAAACGTTGCCAGGATAAGTAATATGCCCACCAGGTAAGAGAGGTTGGATGTTGCAGTAAAAAGCTTGCTGTCGGTAAGCAGGATAAAAATGGCCAGCACCGCACAGGCAGCAAAAAAATACAATTGCTTGCTGTAGTTCTTTTTAAATCCCAGCAGGGTTTGAACAACATCATCGCTGCTCCGGTACTCTACCGAAAAAATACAAAGTATGCCGATGGCCACCAGTATGGCATACAGCCACACCAGCACCCAGTCAATGCCTTTTGATATGGAAGGATTTTTTTGATACATACTTTTCGTAAGTCGTGAATCGTGAGTCGTCAGTCGTGAATCGTTGGTTGATGTTCTTTTGTTTTCAACTCACGACTGACGACTGACGACTCACGGATCAGGGCTCATTTTTAACTGAATCTTTTAATTCCGGTCTCTTTTTTTCGGCTGGCAATATCGCCTCGGTGTGGATGACCATTTTTTTATCCCCGCTGTCTTTTGCCGGTTTGTTCTTCTTTATTTCCTCTTTATCTTTCTTGATCTGGTCCAGGGCATCCTGTTCGTCTGCATCATCCACTTCCATCGTATCCTTTATCTGGCGGATATATCCTTTGGCCATCAGGTATGCCGAGTCTTTCGCATGAAGCAGGGAATCCAGGGTCTTCATCTCGGTGTAAACACGCGGGGGAATAAGGTTAAGGTTCGTGAATTTATCAACGATGGCCTGCCTGTTGGCAGCAATGGTATCGTTCAGGTACTTTTCGATCATCAGGCCAACAATCGGTGCGGCATAGGTACCTCCAAACCGCCCGCTGTTCTCCACCACGCACATGATGGCGATCTTCGGATTATCCCGGGGAGCAAATCCGCAGAAGAAAGCATGGTTGGGTTGTTTCACTCCCTTGTAATAGTTCTCAACGGTACCGGTCTTGCCACAAATGGCAATGCCCGGAACTTTTGCACCGGCACCCGTACCTCCATCCACCACGGCCTGCATGCCATCGTGCACCACTTCAAACACCGTGTCGGGTATATCCATGGCACTGTGCTTTTCCCTGAACTTCGATAACATGTCGAAATTATCCCCGCCTTCAATAGAATCAACGAGGTGCGGGATCTTATACCAGCCTTTGTTGGCGATGTAAGCCATTTCGTTTGCTACCTGAATGGGAGTAACATCCACCTCTCCCTGCCCGATACTCACCGAGCGGAAGTTGCAGTAATTCCACCTGCCTTCGCCATAGGTTTTATTATACAAAGCAGGTGATGGAACAAGGCCCGGCTTTTCGGAAGGCACATCTATACCCAGTTTATGCCCAAGGCCAAAGGCATACATATACTGGTCCCATTTGGCAAGGCTGCTGTCCTGGCTCGGGTACTTCGGGTTTGTGATCACCCGTTGCATGACGGTGGCAAAATAGGTATTGTCAGACATACGGATGGCATTCCGCAGATCGAAAGTGCCAATATCCAGGCACTTCATGGGCCTGCCGCCACCGCAACCGTAAAAAGCGCCGGAACAGGTAACACGGAAATCGGTTGAGATCACTCCTTCATGCAGCCCGATAAGCGCCTGCAAGGTTTTGAATGTAGAGCCGGGAGAATACGTAGCGCTTACCGAACGGTTGAACAATGGCCTGGCCGGGCTCAGTAATAATTCGGCAAAATGTTTTTTTCTTTCGGCACCCGTCAAAAGTTTTGGTTTGTAGGTGGGGCTGCTCACCATGCAGATTATGCCTCCGGTCCTGGGATCAACAGCCACAATGGAACCCAGTTTGTTCTCCATCAGTTTCTCCCCCAATGCCTGCAGCTCTATGTCAATTGATGTGAACATGTTCTGCCCGGCAACGGCCGCTGTATCAAACTTGCCGTTTTCGAGCCGCTCGGTGAGCCGGTTCTTATTGTCTCTTTTCCAGAACTCGATACCCCGTTGCCCCATCAGCACTTTTTCATAGGTCCTTTCCAATCCTGCTTTGCCGATATAGTCGCCCATAACATACCCCTGGTATTTCGGGTTCTTTAAAATATTGGAGTCCACTTCACCCAGGTAACCAAGGATGTTTCCTCCGGCATCATAGGGATAATCCCTTACCGAACGTTCCTGCAGGTAATAACCGGGGGCCAGTTTATACATGATCTCATTGAGCTTGGCCATTTTTTCATTGCTGAGCAATGGTTCGAAAATGGATGCCCGGTAACTTTTATTTTTAATGATGGCGGTGATGATCCGCTTCCTGAATTCTGACGTATCGATATCTAATATCCTGCAAAGGGTCATCGTATCCGTGCCCTTGATCTTCCCGGGAGTCACCATCAGGTCGTAGATGACCGTATTCTGGAGAATAGATCTTCCTTTCCGGTCGTACACGATCCCCCGGTCGGGGTAGATCACTTTGCGGAAAGTGCCCTGGTCATCGGCCTGTATGCGGTACTTGGTGGAAAACAACTGCAGGTTCACCAGTTGTAAAAGAATGATGACAAACATGCCGATGAACACCAGCATGATCACATTCTTCCTTGATTGATTAAATACGGGCACTTCTGTTTATGTTTTGAAGATCATTTTTCTTTATGCTGACTGAACCCGCTGCTATGCCGTGTTGGTCCGGAAGGATTGCTTACGGGCGAACAACAATTCAGTTACCAGTATCAACAGCAAACTGATGGCTGTTGACAACAGGGTCTTTAAAATAAAATACCAGATATTCCCAAACTGCCAGGCTTCCAGCAAAAACAACCAGCCATGATGGATCAGCGTAAGCACACCCACGAAAATGAAATAGGGTAAAAAACCTCCCATGCTTTTAAAGGAAGGTTCTTCGTAATTGGTATCAGCCCCTTCCTGCGGAATGAGGAGGTTTACCAGGAAAGGACGGATATACGCGATGAGCACACAGGCCGCCGTATGAAAGCCGGGATGGTGACGGAAACTGTCCAGGGTAAATCCCAGCGCAAAGGCGATCAGCATCTGCCAGGTACGCTTCATGCGGAAAGGCAGCCACAGGATGAACAGGAAATAGATATAGGGGGTTACCATCTGGTGCAGGTGGATCTTATCCAGTACATACACCTGTACCAGGATGAAGAGTGCGAACCGGACAATATTTCTTACCAGTGTATTCATGGGCTGATTACTGGTTTTTATTCTTTACGTTATCCAACATGTCTTTTATATTTTCTGCCTGTTTGTTCTCTATCACATAAACATATTCCAGGTTATAAAAATTGGCTGCCGAGCGGAATTTTATCAGGTAGTTGCTGCTGCTTTTTTCCGGAATGGCCTCCAGCACCGACCCGACCATCATGCCCCTGGGAAAACTGGTACTGAATCCGCTGGAAATAATGGTATCTCCTTTTGCAACTTTTGCACTCTTTGCAATGCCGGTCAGGGAAATGATGTTTGGGGTCTTCCCGTCCCAGTTCAGTGTCCCCGTCTCGCCTCCCTTTAATAATTTACCGCTGATGCGGCTATCCTTATGCAACAGGCTCATCACAACGGCAAAGTCCTTGCTTACGTCTGTTATCACACCCACCACCCCGCTGTTGGGATCAATAACGCCCATCCCGATCTTTACCTGTTGTGCCAGTCCCCGGCTTAATACAAGGTAGTTGTTTTGTGCGGCCACAGAATTGTAAACCACTTTGGCCGGGTAATACCGGTATTTGCGGTATCCTTCTATGGAATCAACCTTCAACGAATCAATAAATACCTTTGCCGTGGTGTCGGGCAGTTCAAAATCGGCTTTTAGTTTATTATACAGTTTGGCATTGGCCTTCACCAGGGAGTCATTGGTCTTTTTAAGCTGAAAATAATATTCCACCCGGCTGAACTGTTTATTTACCTTCCCCGTAAGCTGGTTGCTGGCACTGCTGAATATGGCATTGTGATAACGGCTGTAGTGAACGATCAGATAAATGCTGAATACCTGCAGAAAAAGGAATAAGAGAAGATTGAAATAACGGCGGATGAAAAGGAAGATATTACGCACAGTCCAGGTTTATAAAGTATATGAAGTAAATAAGTATTTATGCAAATAAGTTTGATGAAAACCGGACATGACTTTACTTTATTTACTCCTTTACTTTATATACCCTATTTACTTACGGAAATCATCTCATCACGAACGGATAGCGGTCATAATGCTTCAAGGCAATGCCTGTTCCCCTTACCACACTCTTCAATGGATCGTCTGCCACATGAACCGGGAGCTTGATCTTTGCATTCAGTCTTTTATCCAGTCCCCGCAACAAAGCGCCACCACCTGTTATATATAATCCCCGGCGGTAAATATCGGATGCCAGTTCCGGAGGGGTTGTTTCCAGGGCCTTCAGGATGGCTTCTTCAATTTTGAATATGCTTTTATCCAGTGCTTCGGCCACTTCCTGGTAGCTTACCATCACCTGCTTGGGAATGCCGGTAACCAGGTCACGGCCATTAACCGGTATATCATCCGGCGGATTATCCAGGTCTTTCATGGCAGCGCCAACCTGTATCTTGATCTGTTCTGCGGTACGTTCCCCGATCAGCAGGCTGTGGTAGCGCCGGAGTGCTTCCATGATGTCGGCAGTGAATTCATCACCGGCAATACGGATACTCTGGTCGCACACGATACCGGCCAGCGCAATTACGGTTATCCCCGTAGTACCGCCGCCAATATCAATGATCATGTTTCCAACGGGCTCTTCCACATCAATGCCGATACCCAAGGCTGCAGCCATGGGCTCATGGATCAGGTACACTTCCTTGGCGCCGGCCTGTTCGGCACTATCCCGTACGGCACGCTTTTCCACTTCGGTGATGCTGCTGGGAATGCAGATCATCATACGCCAGCTTGGGGCAAAAAGGGGTTTCTTGGGGTAGATCAGTTTTATCATTTCCCGGATCATCAGTTCGGCAGCGTTAAAGTCGGCGATAACGCCGTCTTTCAGCGGCCGTACGGTCCGGATGCTTTCATGGGTCTTTTCATGCATCATCAGGGCTTTTTTACCCACGGCTAAAATGTTCTTCGGGTTATTCCGGTCAAGCGCCACAATGGATGGTTCATTTACCACGATCTCGTCGTTGTGGATTATCAGGGTATTGGCGGTTCCCAGGTCAATCGCGATCTCCTGGGTAAAAAAATTAAAAAGGCCCATATTGGTGTGTGTGAAAAAGGATTTTAATCAATGCAGGCAAAGTTGGTGGAAAATATTTGAAATAACAACGGCAAACCCTTTATTTTTCAACATTTACAAGAAAGTTGTGAATTGCCGTACCGGGCATAAACCCCGCGACAGAAGAAGCATGGAATGCGGGAGAAAGAAACGTTGAAAACCGTGTTACCCGTTTTTGAATTCATACCCGATATCCGGGCGGTAATACATCTTTTCAAAAAATAATTGTTCCATCACATAATTTGATTGCTCCACCGCTTCGGTGATATTATCGCCGAATGATGTTACCGCCAGTATCCTTCCGCCGTTGGTCAGGATCTTATCGCCTTCTTTGATTGTTCCGCACTGGAAAATAATGGTATGCTCAATTTCCATCTCCGCCAGCCCGGTAATTTCTTTTCCCTTTTCGTAATCACCGGGATAGCCCCCGCTTACGGCCACCACCGTGGCGGCAGACCGGTCTTCGGTCTCAATGCGCACTTTATCCAGTTTTTGCTCTGCCACCGCCACCAGTATTTCCACCAGGTCATTTTTTATCCGGGGGATCACCACTTCTGTTTCGGGATCGCCCATGCGGCAGTTGTATTCAATAACACCGGGCTCACCATTGTCGTTCATCAGCCCGAAGAAAATAAATCCCTTGTAATCCAGTTTTTCTTTTTTAAGCCCCGCAATGGTTGGCTCAATTATCTTCTTCTTTACTTTTCCCAAAAAAGCATCATTCACAAAAGGCAGGGGACTTACGGCTCCCATACCGCCGGTATTGAGACCGGTGTCGCCCACGCCCACCCGCTTATAATCTTTTGCTTCCGGCAGCAGCACATAATTCTCCCCGTCGGTCAGAACAAAAACACTCAGTTCTATTCCCTTTAAGAATTCTTCTATCACCACTTTTTTTCCTGCCTCCCCGAATTTTGAACGGTACAGCATCAGTTCAAACTCGGAAGTTGCTTCCAGGTGGTTCTGGCATATCAGTACCCCTTTGCCGGCTGCCAGCCCGTCGGCCTTTAAAACGATGGGCAGCGAATGGGATTTGATGTAATTCACCCCCTCCATATAATTATCTGCATTGAATTCGGCGTACGCTGCGGTAGGAATGCCATGCCTCGTCATGAAAGCTTTTGCAAATGCCTTGCTTCCCTCCAGCTGTGCCGCTTCTTTGGAAGGACCAATGACTTTGATATTCTCAAGCCCGGGCCGGTTCTTAAAAAAATCGTAGATGCCTTTGACCAGGGGATCTTCGGGCCCGACCAACACAATACTGATCGCATGTTCCTTACAGGCTGCGGCCAACGCTTCAAAATCGGTTACGGCAATGGGCAGGTTGGTGCCGCAGGAAGCCGTACCTGCATTACCCGGCGCTATGAACAAACCATCGCACAAAGGGCTTTGTTTCATTTTCCAGGCCAGTGCATGTTCCCTGCCTCCCGAACCAATTAAGAGAATATTCATCGGTGATCTGAATTTTGGATAAGCCTGAACTTTAGGATTGCGAATTTAAAATTATGACAGCGTATTTCAATATATATTTTTATGAACGGCACCGGGCTGCATGTCTTTCTGAACGCTTCCTTAAAAAATAGGGATGTTCAAATTGACTGTTCTAAACATAATTTCACTATTTTGGACTAATAAACCAACTAACAAGCATCTAAAAACTTCATTTATGACAGATCAGATAAAAACAGGCAAACACCCCCGGGCACTGTATGTTTTATTTTTTACAGAGATGTGGGAACGCTTTGCTTATTATTTAATGGTAGGGATCTTACTTCTTTACATGATCGACACCAAAACCGGTGGCAAAGGCTTTGATGAGAAGATAGGCGCTGATATTGTAGGAAGTTTCATCGCATTGGTTTATTTAACGCCATTCCTGGGTGGCCTGATCGCCGACAGGTATCTCGGCTACATAAAATCCATTTTTTTAGGCGGAAGCCTGATGGCAGCAGGCTATATAGGTTTGTCCTTACCCGGCAACACCGCCATGTTCATATCCTTATCGCTGGTCATTGTGGGCAATGGCTTTTTTAAACCCAATATCTCTACCCTGCTGGGAAATATCTATAACCGGGAAGACCTGAAACCCCTGAAGGATAATGCCTACAATATCTTTTACATGGGCATCAATATCGGGGCCTTTGTCTGCAATTTTGTGGCCGCTTACCTGCGTAACAAGTACGGATGGGGATGGGCATTTTCTGCTGCCGGTGTTGGCCTGATCATAGGACTGATCTTTTTGGCAAGCAACCTTAAATCCGTACGGGTTGGTGATGTTAAAAAACCTGCTCAAAAAGAAGATATGTCCATTGCCCAGGTTTTGGGTTATGTTTTTTTACCCGCAATTATAGCCGCTGTTATTGGCTGGTTCTTACCGTTGATGGTATTTGGGACCACCGTGATGGGCACCCAGGCAAATGATGCATTCATATTTGCCTGTCTGCCCATCATTGCGTTCTATATCTCACTGTGGGTAAAGGCAACAGGTTCCGATAAAAAAGCCATTGGCTCCCTGTTGTTCATTTTTGCCATTGCCATTGCGTTCTGGACGATCTACAACCAAAATGCAACCGGCCTTACCTTATGGGCCGAAAAACATACCGACCGGGTTGCATCTGAAACTACGGCGGGTATAACCGGGGCATTATTTCCGATGCAGGAAGTATCGGACACTCCCCGGATGGTAAATAAGGTAAATGAATATTTTGTAGATGTGAAAGATGCCGAAGGAAAAGCTGTGCAGGTAATGGGCCCCGATCCGTATTTCAACAACGTACCAAAAGACCAATGGCCCGGGGGAAAATCGGTGAAACTTACGAATACCGAATTGTTCCAGTCGATCAATCCTTTATTCATTGTTCTGCTTACGCTGGTATTTGTACCGTTGTTTGACTACCTGCGAAAAAAAGGAAAAGAACCAACCACGGCATCCAAGTTCGGGATGGCTATGTTCATATCCGGTCTTTCGGCATTGGTAATGGTCTTTGCAGTGATGTCTGTGCCATCCATCTATTTGTACAAAGCTTCTCCGCTGTGGCTTTGGGGCACCTATTTTGTGTTTACCATCAGTGAAATATTCTTAAGCCCCATCGGTTTATCATTTGTATCAAAACTTGCGCCGGCAAGGTTGACCGCCCTGATGATGGGAGGATGGTTTCTGTCAACTTCCATCGGCGGAAAAGTGGCGGGTGTGATGACGGGTTTCTGGGATGACTTTACCGACAAAAAAATGTTCTTTCTTATTTTAGTGATCGCCGCATTCATCGGCGGCATCCTGATCTATTCAAAATTAAAATCACTGAACCAGATCGTACGGGAAAGAACCGGTTCTGATTAAAATACGCACTTCAGTTAAAGGCGGTACATCTTCTGTATCGCCTTTTTTATTTATCTTACTTTTTTAAAACCAACTGCCATGCCTGAGAAAAAAATATTCCAGCCTTTTGTTTCTCCCCAAACCATCATGAAGGAACTGACCGTTAAGTCGATCCTGCTGGGTAGTTTATTCGGGGTGATATTCGGCGCTGCCACCGTATACCTTGCCCTCAAAGCAGGATTGACCGTGTCTGCTTCCATTCCCATTGCGGTTATTGCCATCACGCTGGGCAGGAAGTTCTTCAAAACCACGATCCTGGAGAATAATATCATTCAAACAACCGGCAGCGCAGGGGAGAGCATCGCCGCCGGCGTGGCTTTTACCTTACCCGGATTTTTGTTTCTTTCTTCGCCCGACAGCGCCTCGTATTTCAATTACCTCACCATACTGATCCTGGCCATTGTAGGTGGCATGCTGGGCACTTTACTGATGGTGCCCCTGAGAAAAGCACTGATCGTAAATGAACATGAGACCTTGCCGTATCCGGAAGGAACCGCCTGCGGGGATGTTTTAAAGGCCGGGGAAAAAGGCGGTGATTTCGCCAAAACCGCTTTCTGGGGCCTGGGGGTCGCTTTCAGTTATGCCATTCTGCAAAAGATATTACATGTTATTGCAGAAACCCCTTTCTGGATCACAAAACAAACCAACAAATTTTTCCCGTCGGCAAAACTAAGCGGCGAGATAACCCCTGAATATTTAGGCGTGGGTTATATCATTGGCCCACGCATTGCCGGTGTACTGGTTGCCGGCGGCGTTCTAAGCTGGCTGGTACTGATCCCGCTCCTTTCTTCTATTGTACCTGCAGATACCATCGCCATCCAGTTGGCAAAACTGGGATACCTGGCCGATATCACAAAAGACGGCGGCAAAGGAGGATGGAATGCTGCCACCCATACTTTTAATGATTATTCTGCGGCCATTTATTATGCCTTCATCCGCCAGATCGGTGCGGGTGCAGTTGCGGCAGGTGGTATCATTACGCTGATCAAAACAGTACCCACCATTGTAAAATCCATCAAAGGCAGTGTCAGTTCCATGAAAAATAATGCTGCTGGTGGATCCAACGGTATTTTAAGGACCGAAAGGGACCTGAGTCTAAAGATCGTAGGGCTGGGAAGCCTGGCACTTGTTGCACTTATCGCCGTATTGCCCCAGGTGCCGGGTGACAGTATATTACAGAAAATACTGATCGGGATACTGGTATTGATCTTTGGCGCATTATTCGTAACGGTCTCTTCCAGGATCGTTGGACTGATCGGTTCCTCCAATAACCCCATCAGCGGCATGACCATCGCCACGGTGATGGGAACCAGTTTGATATTCATTGCTGTAGGATGGACAGGCGAAACCTACGAACCACTGGTTTTGGTTGTTGGCGGCATGATCTGCATCGCAGCTGCCAATGCCGGTGCTACTTCGCAGGACCTGAAAAGCGGCTATATTGTCGGCGCCACACCACGTAACCAGCAAATTGCCTTGTTCGTCGGAGCCATTGTATCCTCCATTGTTATTGGCATCACGATCAAATACCTGGATAAACCGAACAGTGAAATGATCGCACAGGGGATCAATCATGCGATCGGAACAGAAAAATACCCGGCGCCACAAGCCACGTTGATGGCTACCCTGATCAAGGGAATCCTGTCTTTTAACTTAGACTGGCAATATGTTTTTGTAGGCGTTTTTGTGGCCGTGGTAATGGAACTGTGCGGCATCCGGTCGCTTAGCTTTGCAGTGGGTGCATACCTGCCCCTTTCCACCACATTACCCATTGCCATCGGAGGCGCCATCAAAGGGCTAGTTGACCGCAGGAAGAAAAAAGAGAATATCCCCACCGGTCCGGAAGAAGATGAACTTGGAAAAGGCAGTTTATTTGCAACCGGACTGGTTGCCGGCGGAGCTGTTGCCGGGGTTGTCATTGCTTTCATTGTGGGCAGCGACAGCGGTGAGAAGTTATTGAAATCAATAAGTATGGAAGAAAGCATAAGCAGTGGCATTGGCACCAATCTGTATTATTTACTGGGGGTGTTGTTCTTTGCGGCCATGGGATGGATCTTATATAAAACGGCCATGAAAAAATAAACAACCCGTTCAAATCTTATTAAGGCGATCTGACCATCGCCTTTTTTATTTATCTTGAAAATAAAAATCACCGCATGAGCCAGCCAGCTAAACACCCCAAAGCCCTTCCCTATTTATTTTTCTCCGAAATGTGGGAACGTTTTGGTTATTACCTGATGATCGGTATTTTTTTATTGTACCTGAAAAATGTGGAGCATGGTTTTGCCATGACCAACACCGAAGCTTCTGATCTCTACGGCACGTTCATTGCCCTGGTCTTTCTTACGCCCTTCATCGGGGGCCTGCTGGCCGACCGGTATTTTGGTTACCGCCGGTCCATCATTGCGGGCGGGCTGATGATGGGCGCCGGTTACTGCCTGATGGCTGTGCACAGTTTACCCATGCTCTATTTATCCATGACCCTGGTCATCGTCGGCAATGGTTTCTTCAAACCCAATATATCCACCCTGCTTGGTAATTTATATTCCACGCCCGCATTTGAAAAAAGAAAAGATGAAGGGTACAATATCTTTTACATGGGCATCAATATCGGTGCATTCATCTGTAATTTTTTCAGCACGGCCATCATCATCATCTGGGGCTGGAAATATGCTTTTGTTGCCGCAGGCATCGGCATGTTCCTGGGGGTGATCATTTTCATGGCCGGCACCAGGCATTATGCATCCGGCGATGTGAAAAAGCCCATGACAAAAGAAGACATGCCCTTTTCAAGGATCGTTCTTACGATCTTATTCCCTTCCGTTATTGCAGGCATATTGGGCTGGATGATCCCCGGTAATATTTTCCAGTCAGACAGCAATGATGCATTCATTTTCGCCTGCATCCCGGTGATCTATTTTTATTCATCCCTTTACTTCCGTGCCGAAAAATCAGAGAAGCGGCCCATTGCTGCACTGCTTGCAATTTTTGCTGCGGTGGTCTTATTCTGGGCCGTGTTTAAACAGAACGGAAGTGCTCTTACCATCTGGGCAGATAATTATACCAACCGGCATGTGACCGGTGAGGCGGCGGAAGTATTTAATGCGGTGAAGCTGGCGGAGAAAAAAGAGTTTAAAAAAGACTCTGTGGTACTGTACGATAACCAGTTCAGGATACAGAAAAAGAACGGGGTGGTTTTAAAGGAATATGATTACCCGCCTTATTTTAAAAATGTAAGACCGGAAGAACTGCCCGCAGCCAATAGCCAGGCCACCCTTTGGTCAACACCCCTGACGCAGTCCATAAACCCCGGCTGGGTGATCCTTCTAACACCGCTGGTCATTGCCTTCTTTGCTTATTTAAGAAGGAACGGTAAAGAACCATCTACGCCAACCAAGATCGCATTTGGTTTATTGCTCTCTGCCTTATCAGTATTGGTCATGGTGGGAGCGGTCTATGTATCGGGCAATGGAGCAGAAAAAGCCAGTGTATGGTGGTTAATAGGCACCTATGGTGTTATAACGATCGGCGAATTGCTGTTGAGCCCGATGGGATTGTCCATCGTTTCAAAACTCAGCCCCGTCCGCATCACTTCATTGATGATGGGCGGATGGTTCCTGGCAACCTCCATTGGCAATAAACTGTCCGGCCTGCTGGCCACCCTTTGGGATGGGTATGAGAACAAGGCAAATTTCTTCTGGGTGAATTTCATCCTGCTGATGATCGCCACCTTTATCCTTTTTGCCATGCTGAAATGGCTTAACCGCATCATGAAGGAAAAGGGGGTGAACTGATCCTGTTCATTTCACCGCATGGTTTTCCCGGTATTTGTTACCGGTCCGGCACCGGCAATAAACTGTTCCTGCCCCCAAATGCAGGCTGCATAATACCGCCCGGGTAGTGTCCTATTTTGAATATTTTGTGACCTGTCATGCTGAGCCTGCCTGCCGGCAGGCAGGCTCAGCATGACAATCATTCAAAATAGGACACCACCATCGCCCGGCAATACTATAAAATACCCGGTTTAATCCTTAACTTACAGTATCGGCATACTGCATCAGAAAACACTTCCCTCAATTTATCCTCTGTACCCAATTGTTGTCTGGCATAATAAAAAGTTTTTATGAAGCTGAAGATCACAACCGATAGTATACTGGTAGCCACCATTATTTTACTGCTGCTGTCTGTAGCCACCCTGGTAGCCATTTCCATTTCGGAATCGAAGCAAGTGGATAATACAGCTAAAATGGTGGCCCATACCAATGAAGTGATTATGCATGCCGAAAGCCTGTTATCTTCCGTAAAAGACAATGAATCCGGTTCCAGGGGTTATGTACTTACCGGCCAGGGAGCCTTTCTTGAACAGGTTGAAAGATCAAAAAAACGTACCCTGGAAGAACTGCAGGTGCTCAGGGAACTGACTGCCGGTAATCCGGCACAACAGAAAATGGTCGACTCCCTTTCTGTTCACATCAACAACCGCGTTGCTTTCTCTGATAATAATATACGTACGTATGACCAGCAGGGTGCAGCAACAGCGATGGAGATCGTGCGGTCAGGCAGGGGGCGCATCATATCAGAACAGGCAAGGCGTGTAATTGATACGATCCTGTCGGCGGAAAATGAATTGCTGCTTCAGCGTAAGGAAGAAAATGAACATAAGGCAAGAAATTTAACCGGCATACTCAGTACGGGAGTGATCGGCATCCTGCTGCTGCTGGGTGTTTTTATACAGAAGATACGTACCGATTACAGCGAAAAAAGAAAGGCCGCCGCCAAACTGGCAAGGCTTAATGAAGAACTGGAAGAACGGGTACAACAACGAACGAATGACCTGGCAAGGTCACAAAAGGTTTTATCCCAGACCTTTGAACGCATCACCGATGCTTTCCTGGCGCTCGACCGGAACTGGTGCTTTACCTATGTAAATAAGGCCGCCTGCGACCTGACCCGGCGAAACCCGGAATCACTCATCGGGAAAAATATATGGGAGGAGTTTCCCGAAGCCGTTGGCTCCGATACCTACAGGGTTTTTCACAAAGCCATGCAGGAACAGCGGTATATGTACAATGAAGATTACTTTGAACCCCTGCTGCTCTGGCATGAGAATTATATTTATCCTTCCCCGGAAGGCATCTCCGTTTTCATTAAAGACATCTCCGAAAGAAAAAAAGCAGATGAAAAGATAGAAAAGGCAAACCGGCTTTATTTCTTCATCAGCCAGGTGAACCAGATGATTGTTCGCACTACGGATGTAGAAACCCTTTTTAAGGAAGCCTGCCGTATTGCGGTAGAGCTTGGGAAATTTTCGATGGCCTGGATCGGGATGGTGGATGAAGCATCACAAACTGTGATCCCCGTTGTTCATGCGGGTGAAGACCAGCAATATTTTTCTGAAATTACACCCATATCCATTAAAGCCGTGCCCGAAGGCATGGGGCCAACAGGCAGTGCGATCCGGGAAGGAAAATACCATATCTGCAACGATATTGAAAGCGATCCGCAAATGATCCCCTGGAAAGAAGCAGCCCTGGACAGGGGGTACCGGTCTTCCATGGCCCTGCCCATCATTAAGTTTGGAAAAGTGGTTGGCGCTTTTTCTTTCTATGCCCCGGTAAAGGATTTTTTTGATGAGACCGAGATTGCCCTGCTGGAAGAAGCGACCGGTGATGTTTCCTTTGCCCTGGAGGTACTTGAAAAGGAAGACATGCGTAAAAAAGCTGAGCAGGCCGTATTGGAAAGTGAACGGCGTTACCATACGCTGGCCGAAGTATCACCGGTAGGAATTTTTCATACCGATGCAGCAGGACTAACAACCTATGTCAACCCGCGCTGGTGCCGGATTTCCGGTTTGTCTTATGAAGAGGCCATGGGCAATGGCTGGTTCAAAGCGGTTCATGAAGAGGACAAGATGAAAGTGAAAGAAGAGTGGGAAAAAGCCACCCAACAGAAAGATGTCTCCTTTTCTGAATACCGTTTTGTACGCCCCGATGGAACCAACGCATGGGTGATCGGGCAGGCCATCCCCGAAAGGGATGCGGATGACCGGGTGGTGGGCTATGTTGGTACCATAACAGATATTACCGAACGAAAAAAGGCAGAAGAAGCCATACAGCAGACATCAGGGCAGTTGCGCCTGCTAACAGCCCACCTGCTCAACATACGGGAAGAAGAAAGAAGAAGGATCGGCCGTGAAATACACGACGAACTGGGCCAGCAGCTTACCGCCATTAAAATGGATGTGACATGGATAGATAAAAAAATAACCCCGGAGAATGAAGCCATCAAAACGAAATTAAAAAATGTGATCGCACTCCTGAATGGAGGTAACCAGTCCATCCGCAGAATATTGAATGAATTAAGGCCGGTCATCCTGGACGAGTATGGTTTACCCGAAGCCCTGAAATGGCAGGCTGAACAATTCACCAAAAATACCGGTATACCGGTTGAGTTCAGGGCCGGTGAAACACAGATCAAAGTGATGGAAGATATTGCCACCTGTGTTTTCAGGGTTTACCAGGAAGCCCTTACCAATATCACCCGGTATGCCCGGGCCGGCAAAGTGCTTACTTCACTGAATATTGAAAACAACAACGTTATCTTATCGGTGGAAGATGACGGAGCAGGATTTGATACGGAATCAGTGAAGGACAGGAGGTCGTTCGGTATCCTGGGTATGAAAGAGCGGGTTCATTCACTCGATGGGAGTTTTGAGCTTTTCAGCACCCCCGGAAAAGGAACAAGACTAAAAATCAGTTTACCTTTAACCCGTTAAATATTCAGCAACTTTTTACATGCAGATCAAACGCATCATACTGGCAGACGATCACAGTTTTATCCGCCTTGGGTTGATACAGATATTGAAGGATGAATACCCGAATGCAGAAATAAAACAGGTCAGCGATGCAGAGTCACTTATCCGGGAAGTATCCCTGCACGAATGGGACCTGGTAATATCAGACCTGGATATGCCGGGCCGCAGCGGACTGGAAGCGCTGGAACAGATAAAAATACTCAACCCAACCCTGCCTGTTCTTATCCTCAGCATTTACCCCGAAGACCTTTATGCCGTGAGGGTACTAAAGGCAGGGGCCGCCGGGTACCTCAATAAGAATTCTGCACCGGAAGAACTGATCATTGCCATACAGCGTATTGCAATGGGGAAAAAATACATCACCCCCGAGATCGCCGAAAAATTCCTTTACACCGACCCGGAAAAAAAACCGCATGAATTGCTTTCAAACCGGGAATTTGAGGTTTTTAAACTGCTGGCCTCCGGCAAGACCGTAAGCCAGGTTGCTGAAATGCTTTCTGTAGCCTTAACTACCGTGAGTACGCACCGCAGCAGGATCATGGAAAAACTACACCTGAATACCAACTCAGATCTTACCCGGTACGCCATCGCTCACCACATCATCTCCGATATAAGCATGTAGCTGAAACAGTATGACAGTAGTGGTATTACTACAGTCGCTTTTATGATCTTTCTACCCGGGTTAAACCGCTGCTGCTATAGTATTACTGGTAATCCTGGCGGTTCTTCGCACTGCGAAAAAAAGCATTACATGAGAATTTTGATCGTTGACAGTTCGGCCTGGATACCTGACCGGATCGCTAACCTGCTTACCGAGACCCCGCTGAAAAAGACCTTATATAAAGCCCTGTCCCATAAAGAGGCCCTTGAATCATTTTATGAATCCGTACCGGATGTGGTGATACTCGACAAAAGCCTGCCCAATAATGGTTCCATCGCCCTTTTGAAGGAAATAAAATCAGTAAAAAAACATACGGTGGTCATCGTGCTGTCCCTGCATGTTGACCAGAACACGGAACAACAATGCAAAGGGGCAGGTGCTGATTTTTTTTTGGATAAATACAATGAGTTTGAAAAATTACCGGAGATCATTGATGATGTTGCCGGGGCAGTAAACAGTAAAGACATATAAGAAAAACCAGGAACAGGAAAATACACAAACAGTTAAACCAACCGTTGGCAGGGATTGGCAGGAAGGGCGTTTTGCTGTTTGTGTTGTTTTCCTTGCTTCTTACTACAGCTACTGCACAGGAAAAGTCCGGCATACCGGTGGAAAACGATGCTGCCCTTCCGCTGGTCCTTAAATAAAATCCAGGTGGTTGTACTGCCTGCCCAATATCAGTTTATCATCTGCCCCCAGCCACCTGTTCAATACGGTTGCATAAACCTCTTTAAAGTCAACTTTGTGTTTCAGGTCACCCTCGTTCAGATCGGCCAGGTCGGGCATGGCATTTAAAACACCCTTTCCTTTCAGCCCACCGCTTATTAAGAACATATTGTTGGCTGTACCATGATCGGTACCATTGCTTGCATTTTGCGATACCCGCCTGCCAAACTCACTGAAGGTCATCATCAGCACATCCTCAAACCGGTTATTCTTTTTAAGATCGGCCGTGAATGCCTTTACTGCTTCATTCAGTTCGGTGAATAGCCTGGTTTGCTGGTTATCCTGGTTCACATGCGTATCAAAACTGCCCAGGCTTACATAATACACTTTGGTGTTTATATCTGAAAAGATCAGGGATGCAATTGTTTTCAGGTCCTTACCTAATTCAGAATTGGGATAGGTTTGACTGGTAGGGTGTACCCTGCTTTGCCGGTAGATATACTCGGCGCTGCTCAGCGTTTCACTCATTGTTTTGTATAAATAATCCACATTTTCTTCGCTGTGCCGGTGATCGCTGTTTACATCTTTCATGAACCCGCCATTGCTTATATTATACAGTCTCCCGGGGTCTTTAAATGCAAGTCCTTTATTTTCTTCTCCTTTCAGCGCCAGGCTGAGTACATCATCTATCTCTACTGCCTGTGTAGGCTTGTCGCATCCTTTGCACTGGGCATCCAGGTAGCGGCCCAGCCACCCGGTGTTCACATACTCATTGCTGTTGCTTGCACTCTGCCAGATATCCATGCTCCTGAAATGAGAGCGGTCGGGGTTGGGATAACCGACACTGTTGATGATCGCCAGGCTTCCATCGTCATACAATCCCTTCAATGATCCCAGGGCCGGGTTCAGGCCGGTCTCATCAGTCAGCAGCAGGGCCTTGTCTTTGGCAATACCCAGCCGTGGCCGCTCCCGGTAATAGATATCATTCCGCACCGGTATCACCGTGTTCAATCCATCATTGCCCCCGCTGAACTGGATAACCACCACCACTTTATTTCCCGGCGGCACCATCACCGGTCTTTCAAACGCCTTTAAAAACTTCGGCAGCATGAATGATGCGGTGGCCAACGAACCAACCTGAATGAACTCTTTTCTTTTTATGAGCATAACAAATAAATTAAAAATGAAGAATTAAGAATGAAAAATGTTTCAGGTCACCAGCAATTTTTAATTTTTCATTCTTAATTTCTAATCAGCACAGCTGGTATTCCGGTGTACTCATCAGGTTTACGATCGAACTCTTGATGTAGTTTTCCCTGCTTGCAGCATTCAGGTATTTTTCCAGTACCGTATTGCTGACCCTGGTTTTGGTTTGCAATACGGTTGCTGATATGCTTTCCAGTAATTTCTCCCGCTGCTGCTTTTCAAATATCCGGTTCACGGCTGTCCATTCGATGGTTGCTGTACCGCCCTTTGTTGCTTCCCTTAAACGTTTTTTCCCGGCCTGCATCATTTGTCCCATCTGCACATCATCATCCGATTTGGGGCGGATATCCATCATTTCATTTGCCGCCAGTACCTGGGGGATCCGTAGCCGGAGCATCAATGAACTGCTGTCGATCCAGCTCCTGCCACCGGGCCACCCGGCCACATTGGGCGGATAGAACAATACCTGCCCCAGGGCCCGTTCAAAAAGCAATTGTGACTGGTCGTTCTCAAGCCGCATGGGTAATAACCTTCGTATTCCCGCCAGCAGTTCAACGGGCGATTTTATTTTGGTGCCTATATTTTTTTCCGCGTAGAACCAGTCGCTGGTATAAATATCTTCCAGCAGTTTTTTTATGTCGTAGCCGTTTTGATAAAACCGGTTCGCCATCCAGCCAACCCTTGTTTCATCTGCGGTATCATTAACAAAGTACCGGTATATCTTTCTGCTGATGTACACGGCGGTCTGTTTTTGTTCAAGCAGCAGGTCAATGATAGCATCGCCGTCAAAGTTCCCGGTCTTGCCCAGCACGGTCTTACTTCCCTCATCATGCTGGTTTTTTCGGAACATGAATTCGCCCTGGGGGTTAAAGCCCCAGCCGGTGAAAGCCCTTGCTGCTTCTTTAATATCATGCTCCGTATAATTGCCCCTGCCCATGGTAAAGAGTTCCATTACTTCCCGGGCAAAATTTTCGTTGGGTTTTTGTTTGCGGTTTTGCTGGTTATTTAAAAACTGCAGCATGGCAGGGCTTTTACTCACTGCCCGGAGCAGGTCTTTAAAATTTCCCAGGGCATTTTCCCTTACCAGTTGCAGCATTTCCTGCTGGAAAAAACTGTTGTTCACCCGGCAGGCAAAATGCCCATGCCAGAAAAGGCTCATTTTTTCCCTTAACTGGGCCTGGCTGTTGATCATCAGGTCAAGCCAGCGGAGGTTAAGCTCTTTCAATGCCTCCCTCGACATATCCTGCATCTCTTTCCGTTGCTCTTTGGTCAGTTCCTTGCGCTGCATACCCTCATTACCGGAAAAATACAGGTCGATAATATTTTGGGATACATTGATCTTTTCGGGTTTATTCTCCGAGGTCTTTACCAAAAGCTGCCACAGGGCCTTTTGGGAGATCGTATCAAGCGAAGCTGCATTTTCGGCCATGGGGCCAAAAGCCGCACGCCATAATAAATGCTGGTTCTTTAAACGGTTGGATGCCGGCATAATGAAAGAATGAATGTTAGCTGATCAATGCAATGGGGGTTAAGACTGCATTAAACCCCCAAAGTTTAAAACATAAATTTACAATAATAACCGTTGACATAAATCAATCCGGTTTCAGTAACTTGTATACTTAATTCTTATGCAGGCAAGAGCTTTTAAATACGCATCTCCCTTAATTGTATACGGGATGGCCTGGATGGCCTTTACCGGAAATGGATGGCTGACCTGGCTGCCCATGATCTATGCCTGGGTATTATTACCCCTGGTGGAGTTATTCATCCACCCCGATGAAAAGAACCTGTCTGCCGCAGAAGAGGAACTGGCCAAACAAGACAGGATATATGATTACCTGCTTTACAGCATCGTTATACTGCAATATCTTGCCTTATTTGAATTCTTACGATCCATGCAAAACCCACAGCTTCTCTGGTGGGAAACTGCCGGGAGGATATGCAGCATGGGGCTTCTGTGCGGAACATTCGGCATCAACGTAGCACATGAACTTGGCCACCGGGTGAACAGGTACGAACAGGTATTTGCCAACGCATTACTGCTTACATCGCTTTACATGCATTTCTTTATTGAACACAACAAGGGCCATCATAAAAATGTGGCCACGCCGGAAGACCCCGGCAGCGCCCGCTACAATGAACCCGTTTACATTTTTTATTTCCGCACGGTTATCTTCTCCTATATCTCGGCATGGAAGATCGCAAACAGTGAAAGGAGGAAAAAGGGATCCCCGGTACTGCATTGGAAGAATGAAATGCTGCAGACGCAGTTCATCCAGCTCTTATTTATTACAGCCATTTTTTTATTGTTTGGCTGGCTGATAACGGTGTATTTTTTAATGGCCGCAACCATTGGCTTTTTACTTTTGGAAACCGTAAACTATATTGAGCATTATGGCCTGCAGCGTAAACAGACCGCCGAAGGGAAATACGAACGGACGATGCCTGAACACAGCTGGAACAGCAATCATATCCTTGGCCGGCTCATGTTGTTTGAGTTGAGCAGGCACAGCGACCATCATTACCTGGCAAGCCGGAAATACCAGGTACTGCGGCACCATGATGCAGCGCCCCAGCTGCCTACGGGTTACCCGGGCAGTATGATACTGGCCATGCTGCCTCCCTTGTGGTTTTACGTGATGAATAAAAAATAAAGAACCTGGGAACACCGGATTGATACAACTACTTTACACTTATTAAATTACAATTTATGAGGATCATTAAAATTTTAAGCTGCTGTTTATGCCTGCTTTTTACTGAACCGGTATTTGCTCAAACCATGTGGAAATATTTTACAGCAGATGATTTTGCTGCCCGGCGGAAAAAAGTAATGGAAAAGATCGGGGATGGTTTTGCCGTGCTGCTGGGAGCAGAACTGACCGAATCCTATACCAAATTCAGGCAGGACAATAATTTTTATTACCTCTCCGGTGTGGAAGTGCCCGATGCAGTATTGATCATTGATGGCAGGAACAGGCAATCGCTCTTACTGGTACCGGACAATATATCCAACGACATTAAAACAGAAGCCCTCATAAAACCAGGCAAAGAGGCTGCCACTGCCTACAAATTCGACATGGTCATGTCACGAAGTTCGTTGAGCAGTATATTGCAACGGTATGCTTCCGGGGGGCAATCCTTTTACCTGCAGCAATCGCCGCAGGAGCTGGCAGAAATGAGTCGTGACCGTTGTACACTGATCCGGACCAGCAGGACCAATGACCCCTGGGATGGACGCATTTCCAAAGAAGTGAATTTCATCAATAAAATAAAGGAGCGTTTCCCGGCAAACGCGGTCAATGACCTCACTCCGATACTGGATGACATGCGCTGGGTGAAAGACCAGAAAGAGATCGCAGTACTCCGGGAATGCGGAAGGATCGGATGCCTGGGAATTAACGAGGCCATTAAGGTAACCAGGCCCGGCATTTATGAATACCAGACCGTAGCAGCCTGTGATTTCATTTATGGAGACATGGGTTCTGCAGGCCCTGCTTATTATGCCATTGCTGCATCCGGCGAAAGAGGATTGATCTGGCACTACAATGCAAACAACCATTTACTGGAACCGGGTACCGTACTGCTGATCGACTATGCGCCCGAAGTCAGTTATTACGTGACCGATATTACCCGGACCTGGCCCGTGCAGGGAGAATTCACGGCAGAACAGCTTACATTCTACAATTGTGTCAAGGACGCCCGTGATGAAATGATCAAGGCCATGAAACCGGGCGTAACCTACAGCGACCTTCAGAAAGTGGGTGAGCAGGTATACAAAAAGCATGGGCTTGAAAAATACTGGTTCGGCTACGTAGGACATTTTGTAGGCATGGCCGTACATGATGTGGGCAGCCGCGACAAACCTTTTGTGGAAGGCGTGGTATTCAATGTAGAACCCATCCTTGAAGATAAGGACAAGAAAATACATATCCGGCTGGAAGACACCATCGTCATCACTGCAACCGGATCAGAAAATCTTACCCCCGGGTCGCCGGTTGATCCCAGGGCAATTTATGCCCTGATGAAAGAAAAGGGAGTTGGTGAGAAATAAGGGATCGGTATAAAGAAAGCCAGAAGCGGAAGATGCTGAACTATTTTTTAGCATTCGCTTTCACATACTCATACACATTGTTCCGCTCTGTTTCTGTTAAGTTGGCCTTGGGCGCCATTACGGCCAGTATGTTTGCCCAGCGTGTAGCTGTATAATCACCTGCCACTTTTAAACCATGGCAACGGCCGCATTTTGCATTGAAGGTTGCCTGGCCGGCGATCGCAGCATTTTCTTCGGGAGATCTTTCCCGGGAGGCCGCCGTTTTTGTACCCTCGATACCCGTACTTCCCGTGGGCGTAGTGCCGGCAGACCCGGTGATGGTTTCTGCAGGTTTGGTTTCATTAATGACCGATCCCGTGTTTGACGCAGGAGGCGGGGTTTCTGTTTGCGTGGGTGTCATTTTTTTCGCACAGCTCCAGACGAAAATGGCCAGGGTTAAAACGGGTATTATTTTTTTCATGTGTTTATGTTTATTTTTTGAATGCTAAAATAAGGGTTTAATTTTTTTATTCAGGAGCATTAACATGTTTTTTACCGGATGCTATCCCCGCCAAAATAACCATGCAATGTTTTGGGCAGAACGACGCCTGCTTCTGTCTGGTTATTTTCCAATAAACAGGCTACAATACGTGGCAGTGCCAGCGACGAACCATTCAGGGAATGCAGCAATTGTGTTTTGTTATCCGCATCTTTGAACCGTATTTTCATCCGGTTGGTCTGAAAACTTTCGAAGTTGCTGACGGAGCTTACCTCCAGCCATTTTTGCTGTGCGGCGCTGTACACTTCAAAATCAAAGGTTAGTGCCGAAGTGAAACTCATATCGCCGCCGCATAATTTCAAAATGCGGTAGGGCAGTTCCAGCGACTGCAATAATTTTTCAACGTGGTTCAGCATTTCATCCAGCACATCATAACTCTTGCCGGGATGAACCAGCTGTACAATTTCCACCTTGTCAAACTGGTGAACCCTGTTCAACCCCCGTACGTCGCTTCCAAAACTACCGGCCTCTCTCCGGAAGCAGGGTGTGTAGGCGGTCATCTTAACGGGCAGGTCGGCCTCTTTCAGGATCTCGTCCCGGTAAATATTGGTAACCGGTACCTCAGCGGTAGGTATCAGGTAAAAATTATCAACCGTTACATGGTACATCTGCCCTTCCTTATCGGGCAACTGGCCGGTACCATAGGCTGTGGCTTCATTTACCATCAACGGCGGCAGGTATTCGGTATAACCGGCGGCGGTATTATAATCCAGGAAATATTGAATGATCGCCCGTTGCAGTTTGGCGCCCCTTCCCTTGTACAATGGAAAACCACTGCCCGTTAATTTGGCTCCTGTTTCAAAATCAACCAGGTCGTATTTTTTGATCAGTTCCCAGTGTGGCAGGGCTGATGCAGGCAGGGATGGTTTTTTTCCTCCCTCTCTTACTACTTCATTGTCTTCGGGTGTCTTACCTTTTGGAACAGATATATGAGGGAGATTTGGAAGTTTAATAATTTCAGACTGCAGGTCTTTTTCGTATATATCCAACTGGCCATTTAAATTCTGGATGTAGTTCTTTTGTACTGAAACCTGTTGTTTTCTTTGCTCCGCTTCTTCCTTTTGTCCTTTTCCCATTAACATACCGATTTCCTTACTTGCAGTATTCATAGCGGCCTGCGCAGTCTCTGCTTCAACTTTTAGCTTGCGAACCTCTTCATCTAATTTCAGGATTGTGTCAATTACGGACAGGTCGCTGAAATTCTTAACCGCCAGTTTTTCTTTAACCAATGCCGTGTTCTGCCTGATATAGTTGATTTGTAGCATCTATTTCAAAAATTTGAGCAAATATACAATTTTGATGTGGAGCGAAGGATGGAACACGGATGACACGGATAATACTGATCAACGCTGATTTAATCTGTGTAAATCCGTTCCATCTGCGTCATCCGTGTTCTATCATTATATTTGCAGCATGCAACAGGCTCAGGACGATCTGCAGGTACGGTGGCTGAAATTACGGATCAGGATAAAAGAACGCTTTGGCATAAAGCCCGATATGGACGGCATCCTCTTCCTCATTGGCATACAGGAACTGGGCAGCGGCCGGCAGGATTTTACCAAGGAAGAGAAACAGGACCTGATGCACATAGCTGTCTGCACCGTACTTTCGCCAAGCGGCTATTACATACCGGAAGGAAATGATGAGGAAGGATGGCCGCATTTTAAACAGCTTAAGCCCCTGCCCGTTTTTACTATGATGGAGCAGGAAAATTTTTTAAAAGACCATATTTTACTTTATTTTCAAGACCAGGATTTTATTGATTAATCATTATAGCATCATGAACAGACTCAGAATTGGATTTACAACACTGCTTTTATTGTTTACCTGTTTTGCCGGCCATGCACAAACAAAAAAACCGGCGGTAAAAAACCCGGCTGCCAAAAAAACCACCGCAGTGAAAAAAACAACCAAACCGGTTGCCAAAGCCCCCAAACAGGTGCACATTCCCGGGGTGCGGGTTAAAGTAACAACGGATTCCGGCGTTATCGTCATCCGTCTTTATGATAAAACACCAAAGCACCGGGATAACTTCATCAAACTGGCCAATGAACATTTCTTCGACAGCCTTTTGTTTCACCGGGTGATCAATGGTTTTATGATACAGGGCGGCGACCCGTCGAGCAAATATGCCCAGCCGGGTGTTCCGTTAGGCAGCGGCGATGTTGGGTATACCATACCGGCAGAGTTTGATACGGCATTGTACCATAAGAAAGGTGCCCTTGCGGCGGCCCGTACCAACAACCCCGAAAAAGCAAGCAGCGGTTGCCAGTTCTACATTGTGCAGGGAAAGGCTTATACCGATGCCGACCTGAACATGATCGAAATGCAATACGGGACAAAGCTTTCGCCGGCCAAAAGAAATGTATATAAAACCAGTGGCGGTACCCCCTTCCTTGACATGAACTATACCGTTTTTGGTGAAGTGGAAAGCGGCCTGGAAGTGATCGATAAAATTGCTTCGGTGCCTACCGCACCCGGCGACCGGCCTTTGGGCGATCTCCGCATGTTCATAGAAGTGATAAAATAGTTTACTCCCGATGGCCATCGGGAGTGGCTATCGGGATAAAAAACTTATTTTGCAGCCGAATCAGTTAACATCAAATCATATAAAATGAATTTTCCAGAAAATCTCCGCTACACCAAAGACCACGAATGGGTTTCGATAGATGGCAATACTGCCACCATTGGTATTACCGATTTTGCCCAGCGTGAGCTGGGTGATATTGTTTACATCGACATCACCTCAAAAGGAAAATCGCTGAACGCCGAAGATGTATTTGGCACCGTAGAAGCCGTTAAAACAGTAAGTGACCTTTTTCTGCCCGTTGCCGGTACCATCACCGAAGTGAACCCGCTGCTTGATTCAAAACCCGAACTGGTAAATACCGATCCGTATGGCGAAGGCTGGATGGTGAAGATGACGGTGAACAACCCGGCCGATGTAGAGAAGCTGATGGATGCAGCAGCTTATGCAGGTGTGGTGGGATAACCAATGTGAAATGAGCCAACCCGAAATAAAGGATATCCCTGCAAAAAAATTCTATCCAGGCATTGCCTGGTTTTTTCTTATACTGATACTCGTTTGTATTCCCGGCTACGACCTGCCTGAAGTGGACGACTGGCTGATCGAGATAAATTATGACAAATTAATCCACACCGGGCTTTTTGCAATTCTGGCTTACCTGTTCATGCTGCCGGTAGCAAAATCTGATCTGCCCCAAAAAGAAAAATGGAACTGGTTTTTCAGGGTTGCCATTGCCACGGTACTTTGGGGCATAACCACCGAATTCATTCAGAAATTCTTTGTCCCAGGCCGGAGCTTTACCCTGGGTGATTGGCTGGCAGACGGGCTGGGCGGAGTAGCCGCATTATTATATTTCAAATTTCGCCGTACCAGAGCGGGTATTCAGCAAAGGAAATGAGGCCACGCCTTGTTCCCATCATTTTAAACCGTACATTTGTATCATGCAAAATGTCGAGAACATGGAGTACAATACCACCAGGAACCATTTGATCATGAGGGAATATGGCAGGCATATCCAGAAAATGGTAGAATACCTGCTGACGATCCAGGACAAGGAAGAAAGGCAGCGCAATGCCTATGCCGTGATCGAACTGATGGGTTTCCTGAATCCACACCTGAAGAACGTAGAGGATTTCCGTCATAAACTCTGGGATCATCTTTTCCTCATCAGTGATTTTACGCTGGATGTGGAGAGCCCCTATCCCATCCCGACCCGGGAAACATTGAAGGCAAGACCGGAACCGCTCCGTTATCCGAAAAAATATCCCCGGTTCAACCACCTGGGCAAGAATATTGAAGTGGTGATCGACAAGGCCCTCAAAGAAGAGAACCCCGAAAAGAAACAGGGATTTGCCAATGCCATTGCCTATTACATGAAACTGACCTACAGCAACTGGCATAAAGAACTGGTACACGACGATTCCATACAAAGCGAACTTTCGGCCATCACCAAAGGCGAACTGGAATTCAATAACCGGCCGTTTGTAAAACACCGGGTGGAAGATACCCGGGATGATTATGGAAAACGGGCCAGCGGTAACTTCCGTAAAGGTTTTGGCAGCCGGGGTGGCCAGGGCGGTGGTGGAAGAGATAACCGGGGCGGAAGGGATAACCGGGGCGGAAGAGGCGGCGACAGCCGGAATGGTGGCGGCCGGAACTTCAAGAAGAGGTATTAGCAGTTACACGGATCAGACGGGATCACACGAATTTATAAATACTTACCTGATGCTTACAAACGTCAGGTTTTTTTATTTACGTTTGCCATAATTCGTGTAACCTGTCTGCCGACAGGCAGGTCCGTAAAATCAGTGTAACAAAAAATATGCAATCATTTGAAGTAAGAGGCGGCAAAAAATTATCGGGCGATATTACACCCCAGGGAGCCAAGAATGAAGCACTGCAGATTATCTCTGCGGTACTGCTCACACCGGAAAAGGTCACCATTAAAAATATCCCCGATATCATTGACGTGAACCTGCTGATAGAACTGCTCGGGGAGATGAACGTGAAGATCAGCCGGGTAAGCCGGGATACCTGTACTTTCCAGGCTGATGACGTGGACATTGACTACCTGCACAGCGAAGCGTATCATAAAAAAAGCGGTAAGTTAAGAGGCTCTGTAATGCTGGCCGGCCCGATGCTGGCACGATTTAAAAAAGCGTATATACCCAGGCCCGGGGGCGACAAGATCGGCAGAAGAAGACTGGATACCCATATCATCGGATTTGAAAAAATGGGGGCGGATTTTTCTTACCACACCGATGATGGGTTCTTTCATTTACAGTCAACGGGCCTCAAAGGAACAAACATGTTGCTGGATGAACCCAGTGTTACGGGTACTGCCAATATCTTAATGGCAGCTTCCATGGCAGGCGGCACTACCACGATTTACAATGCCGCTTGCGAACCTTATGTGCAGCAACTTTGCAAAATGCTGAACCGTATGGGTGCAAAGATCAGCGGCATTGGCAGTAACATGCTTACCATAACCGGGGTGGATTACCTGGGTGGGACCGAACACCGGATGCTGCCCGATATGATCGAAGTAGGATCTTTCATCGGGCTGGCTGCCATGACACAAAGCGATATCACCATCAAAAGTGCCGGTATTGAACATCTCGGTATGATCCCGGATAAATTTCAGCAACTGGGCATTGCCATGAATTTTAAAGGAGATGACATCCACATCCCTGCACAGGACCATTATGAAGTGCAGAAATACCTGGATGGTGGCGTACTCACGGTTTATGATCATCCCTGGCCCGGGTTCACACCCGACCTGCTGAGCATTGTTCTGGTAACGGCCATACAGGCAAGGGGCAGTGTACTGATTCACCAGAAGATGTTTGAAAGCCGCCTGTTCTTTGTAGATAAACTGATCGACATGGGCGCCCAGATAATTCTCTGCGATCCGCACCGTGCAGTGGTGATCGGATTGGAAAGAGAACAACAATTGCGGGGCATTACCATGAGCAGCCCGGATATACGTGCTGGTGTAGCACTGTTGATCGCTGCATTGAGCGCCCAGGGCAAAAGCACCATCCAGAATATTGAACAGATAGACCGTGGTTATCAGAATATAGATGAACGCCTGAGAGATCTTGGCGCAGATATTAAAAGAGTATAAAAACCTATAAGGTCTGCAGCGCTGCAAAATCTTCCCGGCAGACCTTATAGGTTTGAAATCACATGAAAAAACCAGTGATCATATCAGCAACAGTTCTATGCATATACTTTTTTCATTCCTGCCAAAATAAAACCCAACAGTTACTGACCAAAAAATGGGACTGCATAAAAGTGGATAACCCGGATCTTGCCAATGAGCGCTTTCAGGGTCCGGAAGATTCGATCAGTACCGTGCAATTGATAGCTGCTCTTGAATCACTTAGCTGGACCTTTAAGGAGGATCATGCATATGAATGTACGATCGGAAGCAGGGTTACGGTCAAAGGAACCTACGGCATTATGGACGATGGCAGAACCCTTATTTGTACGCCGGATAGCAGGAATACCATTAACCGCTATACCATCAATACGCTAACAGAAAACGACCTGGTATTAAGCAGCAGTACAGGCAATGCACCGCTGGTGCTGCATTTTAAACCGCATTAGCCAAAATGAAATTTTAATAGTTTCTTTGCGCATGAGTTCGATACACCAGAAGATACTGATCATTACGGCTCCATCGGGTGCCGGAAAAACATCTATCACCCGCCACCTGATGAATGTTTTTCCCGTGCTGGCATTTTCCGTTTCTGCCGCCACCCGCAAATCAAGAGGCAATGAAAAAGACGGCGTGGATTATTATTTCATAAGCGTGGATGATTTCAAACAGAAGATACAGAACAAGGAATTTGCCGAATGGGAAATGGTATACGAAGGAAAATACTACGGCACATTGAAATCAGAAATGAAACGCATTTGGGCGCTTAATAAGGTTCCGGTTCTTGATATCGACGTTAAAGGAGCCATTCACATACAACAGCAATATCCCGAAAATACCCTCAGCCTTTTTATAGACCCCCCTTCGGTAGATGAACTGAAAAAAAGACTTCTCAGCCGCGGCACAGAAACGGAAGAATCATTGGGCGCCCGGATAAATAAAGCCTCCTATGAAATGTCTTTCAAGGATCATTTCAACAAGACCATAGTAAATGACAACCTGCAACGTGCCTGTGCAGAAGCAGAACAGATCGTGCGTGAATTCCTGCTGCAATAACCACTAAAAGGGCTTTTTAAAAACTCTTTCTTATTTTTACTGCATGGATTGGATAACCCCCGTTGCCATCATCGCCTCCCTGTTGCTTATCGGTTTTTTCGCCGGAATAGAAATAGCCTTTATTACGGCCAACAAACTTTCCATAGAACTGAACCGTAAACAGGGCACCCGCAGCGGAAAGGTATGGGGCTATTTTTCCGACCGCCCTGCCCGTTTCATAGGTACCACCCTGGTAGGCATCAACATCGTTTTTGTGGTATATGGCCTGCTGGTGGTAGATATGCTGTTCCCCATCTGGCACTGGATCGAGTCCAAACTGCCTGATTCATTAACCGATTCCGTAAAGTACATCAAGCTATTTGTTGAAACCGTTCTTTCCACACTGATCGTTCTTTTTGTGGAGTTCATTTGTAAGGCTTTTTTCCGGGCAAGGAACAATGATGTGATGAATTCCACCACCATCAGCTACATCGTCCGCTTCTTTTACTGGCTGTTCTCTTCCCTGGCATCTTATTTTGTTGACATCTCCGAATGGATACTGAAATACATTTTCAATGTAAAGATCAACCCTAAAAAGATATGTTCAGCAAAGTAGACCTGGAGCATTTCATGCAACAGAGCGGAAGCCATGAAGAGGAGGATAGCAATGAAATAAACAAAGAGCTGTTCGAGAATGCCCTGTCGCTGAGCGAAACAAAACTCAGGGAGTGCCTCATTCCCCGGAAGGAGATTGAAGCGGTGGGTATCAACACATCCATCGATGAAGTAAAGGGCAAATTCATTTCCACCCAGCTGAGCAAACTGGTGGTGTACGAAAATAACATCGATAACATCAGCGGTTATATTCACCAGCTCGACCTGTTCAAGCGCCCGGCATCTGTAAGGGATATTTTGTTGCCCATCCCTACCGTGCCCGAGAGCATGAGTGCCACCGACCTGATGAACAAATTCAGCAAGGAACACAAGACCATTGCCTGGGTGGTAGATGAGTTTGGCGGCACCGCCGGAATTGTCACCATGGAAGACCTGCTGGAAGAGATATTCGGCGACATTAAAGACGAATACGACACCGAAGAGTTTGTGGAAAAGCAACTGGCAGGTAATGAATTCATCTTCAGCGGCAGGCTGGAACTGGATTACATAACGGAGAAGTACAAACTGAACTTCCCGAATGACGAAGAAACGGAGACCCTGTCCGGCTATATCATCAAAAACCATGAAGAGATCCCCCGGTTGAAAGACCATATCATCATGGGTAATTATGAGATCGACATTTTAAACGTAAGCGATACCCGTATTGAGATGGTGAAACTGAAGGTCATCAAATAGTTTTTGCTTCCGGATTTTTATTTTAACCTGCCTGTGCACATGATAATTGCCATTGATACAAGATTTTTAGGCACAGGCCGCCGCGATGCCGGCAGGAGCTTTGATGTGGATCAGCTGCTTCCGTTCGTCAAAGAAAATGACCAGCACCGGTTCCTGTTCCTGTCCGATAAGGTTTTTGACGCTGAGATGACTTTTCCAAAAAATGTGACTGCATTGGTAACCGGCCCCGGGATAAAGAATGGTTTATTGATGCAGTACTGGTTCAATTACAGGTTACCCCCGTTGTTAAAAAAACAAAAGGCAGATGTTTTTGTGAGCTTGGATGGCATTTGTTCATTACGTACAGAAATTCCCCAGTGCATTGTGATCCCCGACACTTCTTTCCTGCAATACCCTTTGTACTTCAGAAAAGCAAATGCCCGTTATTATAAAAAGAATACCGCTGCTTTTATTGCCAAAGCAAAAGCCGTGGCAACCGTTTCGGAATTCTCAAGAAAAGTACTGGTTGATCATTGTAAAACGGATCCGTCAAAAATTGAAGTGATCCACGAAGGGGCTGCCGGAATGTATGTACCCCTTGGCCAGGAAGAAAAAGAGAACGTCCGGGAAACCCATGCTGATGGAAAAGAATACTTTTTATGTTCCGGGAACGACAACCCACGCAGTAACCTGGTCAACCTGCTGAAAGCCTTTTCATTTTTTAAAAAAAGGCAGAAGAGCAGTATGCTGTTACTGGTCACCGGCAACCCGGGAGAAGATCTTATGAAAAGGCTCAAAACATACAAATACAGGGATGAGGTGAAAGTATTGCAGCGCCTTACCGGAAATGAACTGGCAGGAATAACCGCCGCTGCCTGTGCGGTGGTTCACCCGGTTTTGTATGAAGATGCCGCCCTGGTCCCTTTCCGGGCCATGCAATGTGGTGTGCCGCTGGTATGCAGTGCTGCCGGCTCCCTGCCCGAAGTTTGTGATGATGCGGCTTTGTATGCGAACCCGGATGATTTTGAGGATATTGCCCAGATGATGATGACGGTATTCAAAGACGAGGATAAGGCCCGGGATATGGCCAGGACAGGAATGAAAAGAGCTGGTATCTTTCAAAATAGCAAGGCAGGTGAGTTGTTGGGGTCGCTGATAAAGAAAGCCGTCAATGGCTAATTTCAGTTAATTTTGCAGCGCATAAACAAAACCGGTCTTAGCTAAAAATCACCCCGTATAGTATGAACAAATCAACAATAAAGATCGACGTCCTGCTTGACCCGGATAAAATGCCGGAGCAAATAAACTGGCAGGCAAGCGACAGCACCGCCGATATGGTGCAAAAGGCAAAAGCCATGAGTGTGGCTTTTTGGGACGGAACAGATAAATCAGCGCTGCGGATCGACCTCTGGACCAAGGACATGATGGTGGATGAAATGGCCGACTTTTATTACCAGATGATGATGGGTATGGCGGATTCATTTAAGCGGGCCACCCGCCAGGAGGAAATGAGTGATGACATGAAAAAATTTGCCAAAGAGTTTTTTGATAAATTCAGGGCAATACAACTGAAAGAACAGGGATAGAAATAAGCCGTAAGGGGGAAGTGGCAAGGTACAAGATCTTACATACAGAGATCTTATCCTGATAGCAAACCAAAAGGATGTTTTTTAGTAAAGACCTATCCCGTGCAGCCAGCAGCTACTTCCCTGATTTTAAACCAAGTAAAACATACCACCATGAGTTTAGAACAACAGATAATGGCCGAAATGAAAGAAGCCATGAAGGCGAAGAACGAAGGAGTGTTGCGTGGCTTGCGGGCCATCAAGGCAGAGATCATCAAAGCAAAGACCGAACCGGGTGCCGGAGGCGGGATCAATGAAGCAACCGAACAGAAATTCCTGCAAAAGATGATGAAGCAACGCAGGGACTCGCTGGAGATATTTGAAAACCAGGGAAGAGAAGACCTGGCTGCCAAAGAAAAAGAAGAGATGGCCGTGATCGAAAGATTCCTGCCCAAACAATTAAGTGAAGCAGAACTGAAGGAAGCACTGAAAAAAATAATTGCTGATACCGGCGCCGCTTCTGCAGCAGATATGGGCAAAGTGATGGGAGTGGCCAGCAAACAACTGGCAGGGCTGGCCGATGGAAAAACCATCAGTACGGCAGTAAAAGAATTACTGGCCGGGTAAAAAATAATCTACACAGATACCATATGCTGATAGACCTGGTTTTCGCAGTGCTTATTGTAATGGCCGTAATCAAAGGTTATCAAAAGGGGTTTGTCATAGCTGTATTTTCTGTTCTCGCCTTCATCATCGGCCTGGCAGCCGCTTTAAAATTGTCAACCGTAGTTGCTGCATACCTGAAAGACAGTGTGAGCATCTCAGCCAGGTGGCTGCCCGTTGTTGCCTTTGTACTTGTTTTCCTGGTGGTGGTCATCCTGGTAAGGCTGGGCGCCAAATTCATCGAAAAGACCATTCAGTTTGCATTGCTCGGATGGGCGAACCGGGTAGCCGGTATCTTATTGTATGCTGTACTTTACAGCATCATTTTCAGCATTGCTGTATTTTATGCAGAAAAACTGCAGTTGATACGGCCGGATACCATTCGATCATCGCTGACCTATGGCTTTATAAAGCCCTGGGGGCCTGTGGTAATGGATAATTTTGGCAGGGTCATACCTGTTTTCAAAGACATGTTTACCGAATTAGGGGATTTTTTTAATACGATACCTGACAAAATTCAGCATTAATTTCAGGCATTATCTTATTTGACGTAATTTTAGCCCGGATCGCCGGTTTCATAATATAAAGATTGAGATGGCGCTTTATATTAAACAATTTGTATTTACGGATGAGTTACGAAATAAAACAAGACGGGAAATTTAAATTCATTGAAGAGGGCGATGGAGAACCGCTGATGCTGTTGCATGGGTTATTTGGTGCACTCAGCAATTTCCAGTTCCTCATTGAGCATTTTCGCAAAACCAATAAGGTGGTGGTACCCCTGCTGCCTTTACTCGACCTTGACCTGCTTCATACATCCGTAGGCGGTTTACAGAAGTTTGTACAGCGCTTTGTTGAACACCGCAATTACGATAATATCCACCTGCTTGGAAATTCATTAGGCGGCCATGTGGCGCTGGTTCATATTTTAAAGCATCCCGAACGCATCAAATCCCTTATCCTCACCGGAAGTTCGGGCCTGTTTGAGAACGGAATGGGCGATACCTATCCGAAAAGGGGCGATAAGGAATACATACGTAAAAAGACACAACTTACTTTTTATGACCCGGCCATGGCCACCGAGGAACTGGTGAACGAGGTTTTTGAGATAACCAACAACCGCATGAAGGTCATCAAGATCATTGCCCTGGCAAAAAGCGCCATACGCAATAACCTGGGTGAAGAACTGAGCCAGATAAAACAGCCCGCCTGTCTTATCTGGGGAAACAACGATACCATCACACCCCCCTTCGTGGCGAAAGAATTCAACCGCCTGATACCGAACAGTGAACTGCATTTTATTGATAAATGCGGCCATGCTCCCATGATGGAAGTACCGGAAGAATTTAACAGGTTACTTGACCAGTTTTTATGCAAAGTTTAAGACTGCGGCTGCAACAATTTAAAAATTAAATTGTCCATATAATTTATACCAGAATTCATCGTTATTGGCATAGCGGCAATTAACCCAACCCGGTAATATGTTAACCATTGAACTGATAAATAGCAATATCCCACGCCTGCAACTGAAAGACTCTGTAAGCAAGGCCCTGACCCTCATCAGCGATTTCCGGCTTACCCACCTGCCGGTAGTAGAAGACGAGAAATACCTTGGCCTGGTAAGTGAAGACGACCTGCTGGACGCGGAAGAACCCAAAATGCCTGTAGAACTGTTGCAGGAGAACTTCCTGAAAGCTTCTGTT
Organism: Chitinophagaceae bacterium; assembly: GCA_016710165.1. Lineage (NCBI taxonomy): Bacteria > Pseudomonadati > Bacteroidota > Chitinophagia > Chitinophagales > Chitinophagaceae > Chitinophagaceae bacterium. The sequence goes on from JADJLJ010000001.1 coordinate 1,750,929, forward strand.
CACGATAACGAACATTTCCTGAATGCCGTAACCTGCTGCAACCAGTTTGATACTACGGTGGTGCCCGTTGTTAATGAAGAGAATGAACTGGTGGGTGTGATCACCGCCAGCGATCTTTTGAAAACGCTGGGCAATTTTGCAGGCACCAACGAAATTGGCGGCATCATCGTGCTGGAAATGGAACGGAGCCAGTTTGCCATTTCAGAAATAAGCCGCATCGTGGAGAGCAACGATGCCACCATCCTTCACCTGAATACAACGGTTCATTCCGAAACGGGAATGCTTACCGTGACCATTCACCTGAATAAAAAAGAGATCTCGTCCATCGTAGCAACTTTTGAACGGTACGAATTTGACGTGATCTATTATTTTGGCTATGAGAATTTTGAAAATGAGATACACAGCAATTATCGCCACCTGATGAACTACCTTGATATTTAAAGATATTCTTCTTCCCTGTTTTCCCTGCAGCAGCTATCTTTATATTCCTGTCAGGCAGTAAAGTTTTGATGCAATGACCGATCTGATAAAAATAATGCTTTGCTGCCTCCTGCTTTTTCCTGCCCTGTCTTCGCAGGCACAAAAACAAAAAACGCCCCCCGTTACCATGAACAACATATCGGTGCTTCCTTCCGATTCAAACCGAAAGGTCTGCATCAACAGCCTGGAAGTAACCGGAACAAAAAAAACCAAGATATACATTGTTTACCGGGAGATGCATTTCAAAAAAGGCGATTCCCTGCAGGTATCTTCCCTGCAAAAAGAAATGGAACAGGCCCGGCGGCAGGTTTACAACACCACCCTTTTTAATGAAGTGAGCTTTGTGCTGACGGTTGTGGATTCGCAGCACGTGAACATAGCCGTACATGTTACCGAGCGCTGGTACTTTTACCCCGTTCCGCTGTTTCAGCCGGTTGACCGGAATTTTAACGAATGGTACAAGACCTACAACGCCCGTTTTGACCGGGTGAACTACGGGATAAAATTTGTGCATTATAACCTGAGTGGCCGCCGCGACCAGTTGCGTATCTACCTGATCAACGGGTATACCCGGAATATTTCCTTTTCATACAGCAACCCGTACAGCAACCGCTCCCTTACCAACGGGTTCATCGTAAATGCGGGTTACTCTCAAAACCGGGAGACCCCTTACAAAACAGATTCCTCCAACAATATCCTTCTTTACAAAAAAGATGATTTTACCAGAAAGACGATATACGCCGGCGCCGGGTTCATAATCCGCAAGGGCCTGTTCAAAAGGCATATCTTTTCGGCAAGTTATACGTACATCAAAGTGGCGGATTCCATCATCAACATAAAATACAACCCGGATTATTTTAACGGCCCGGTCACTTCAAAGAATATCGTTGAGTTCACATACCAGGTCCAGTACTCCAATGTAAACAATGTTTCTTACCCGCTGACCGGCAGATCCGCCTTTTTGAGTTTCCAGAAAAGAGGGCTTGGCATATCGGGCGGAATAAATGTGCTTACCCTGGAAGCCGGTTACAACAAATACTTCAGCCTGGGCAAGAACTGGTACAGCAGCATCTACCTGAATGGAAAAGTAAAACTGCCGTTCGACCAGGCATACATCAACCAGCGGGGGCTCGGGTATGGCGAGAATTACCTGCGGGGGCTGGAATATTATGTAATTGACGGGGTTGCCACGGCCCTGGTTAAAACAACATTGAAAAAGAAGATCGTTTCATTCAATATTCCATTCACCCTCTTCCCGAAGGTAATTACAAAGATCCCCTTTACCTTCTTTGCGAAGACCTATGCCGATCTTGGTTATGCATACAATAAAAAAACAACCTACACATACCTGAATAACCGGCTGCTTTACACCGGTGGTTTTGGCATCGATGTACTCACCCTGTATGATATAAACCTCCGCTTTGAATACAGTTTCAACCAGTTAAAAGAAAACGGCCTGTTTTTACATAACCAATCCGGATTTTAGGGGTATATTTACTGGCACTTTACTAAAACCATCTCCGCCGGGGGTATGAAAATAGCGATCTACAGCAGGGGCATTAAGGAAAACCAGCACCAGGACATTATACAACTGCTGGATGAACTGGCATTAAGCAATGTAGAACCCGTATTTTACCAGGATTTCTTCAACCAGTTTTATTCTTCCATTGATATCAAGACAAAGTATTCCACCTTCAATTCATCCGACGACCTGGATGAGAGCATTGACTGCATGATGAGCCTTGGAGGTGACGGAACCCTGCTGGATACCGTGACCTTTGTTAAGGACAGCGGCATTCCCATACTGGGCATCAATTACGGCCGGCTTGGTTTCCTGGCAAATATCAGCCGGGATGAACTGCACCTGGCCGTACAGGCCCTGGTTGACCGGACCTATGTACTGGATAAAAGAACACTCATTCATTTAGACGCCAACATTCCCCTGTTCGAAGACGGACCCTCTGCACTGAATGAATTCACCCTGCACAAAAAAGATACTTCGCCCATGATAAAAATTCACACTTACCTGAATGGTGAATTTTTAAACACGTACTGGGCAGACGGGTTGATCGTGGCCACGCCTACCGGTTCAACCGGTTATTCGCTGAGTTGCAATGGCCCGGTGGTCTTCCCCGACAGCGGAAGTTTTGTAATTACACCGGTATCTCCGCATAACCTCAACATACGCCCCATCGTGGTGCCCGACAACAATGTCATCTCCTTTGAAGTGGAAGGAAGAACAGACGGCTTCTTATGCTCCCTTGACAGCCGCCGGGAAGTAGTACCCAAAGAAATTCAATTAGCCGTACGAAAAGAGAATTTTATGGTGAACCTGATCCGCCTTAACGAAAATAATTTCCTCCAAACGCTGCGGAATAAACTGAGCTGGGGGCTGGATAAAAGGAACTGATCACCCGGACAGCATCTGTCTTTTCAACATACCTTTGCAGAATTCCTTTATGCCCGACAAGACAAAAAAACTCCGACTGGTATTTTTTATTTACTGGTTCCTGCTGGCTTACATACTGGCAGCATTGGTCTGGTGGTTCATTGCCCTGAACCGGCAAAACCGGCTGATGACAAAATATGAAATGGAACAACTGCACCCGGCTGATCCCGGTTACGAGGCAGAAGCCGAAAAATTCCGTTCGCTGGAAAAAAGAAAGTCAGCGCAATACATGGGAGAAGGCATCACTTTTTTCCTGCTCATCATAGCCGGGGCGGTATTTGTTTACCGCGCTGTACGCCGTCAGTTGAAACAAAGCCAGGACCAGCAGCATTTTATGATGGCCCTTACCCATGAATTAAAAACACCCATCTCCGTTGCCAAACTGAACCTGGAGACCATACAGAAAAGAAAGCTGGATGAGCAGCAGCAGCAACGGCTTTTGCAAATAACCCTGCAGGAAACCAACCGGCTCAATGCGTTGTGCAATAACATGCTGCTCTCTTCCCAGATAGAAGCAGGCGGTTACCGCATCACCAACGAAGAAACCAATTTCAGCGAACTGGTAAGTACCTGCGTACAGGATTTTATGACCCGTTTTCCGCAGCACATCATCCGGCCGGCTGTAAACGAAGAATTGTTTGTGCAGGGCGACCGGCTGCTGCTGCAGATGCTGGTGAACAACCTGATCGATAATGCGATCAAATATGCCCCAAAGGAACTTCCCGTTACAGTAGATCTTCATGAAGAAAATAACAGGATCATCCTGCAGGTGAAGGATGAAGGCAAGGGTATATCCGATGAGGAGAAACAAAAAATATTCACCAAGTTTTACCGGGTAGGGAACGCTGCAACCAAAGCGGCAAAAGGCACCGGGCTGGGACTTTACCTCTCAAAGAAAATTGCCCGGCAGCACAATGCAAACATTTCTGTGACAGATAATACACCCGCGGGTTCTATTTTTACGGTTGAATTGAATTCATTTACTGAAAAAAGGTAGCTTAGCACAATGGCCGATAAAAAATTTTCCATACTACTGGTTGAAGACGAAGAGAATTTGCAGGAAGCATTGAAACTTAACCTGGAACTGGAAGGCTACGAGATCACCAGCGCTTACGACGGCGCAGAAGCATTAAAGGCGGTAACAAAAGAACATTTCGACCTGATCATACTGGATGTGATGCTGCCCGAACTGGACGGTATCACGGTTTGCGAAACCGTCCGGCTCAGCAACCCGGACATTCCCATCCTGATACTGAGCGCAAAGAACAGCAGTGCCGACAGGGTGCTGGGTTTGAAGAAAGGAGCGGATGATTACCTGACCAAACCCTTTAACCTGGAAGAGCTACTTCTGCGGGTGGACAAGCTCATCAAAAAAAGTGAGCGGCTGAGTGTTAAAGTGCCCGTCCCGGAAATTTATGAGTTTGGTAAGAATAAAATTGATTTCAAGGCATCGGAAGCATATACAAAAAGCGGTGAGCGGGTAACGCTGACCAAAAAAGAGATCATGCTGCTGAAGCTGCTCATCGAAAACAAGAATGAAGTGGTGACCCGGGAAAAGATACTGCAGGTGGTTTGGGGATACAATGTTTACCCTACCACCCGCACCATTGACAACTTCATCCTCAACTTCCGCAAATATTTTGAAGAAGACAGCCGGGCGCCGGAATATTTTCATTCAGTAAGGGGAGTGGGATACAAGTTCACTCATGCATGAGCATGATAGGTATTGAGTAACTGAACAACCTCATTTGCTTTCTCATACAACGCCTTTCTGTTTTCATTTTCCACAACGGGAGTATAAAGCTGGAATTCAATTTCGTCCACCAGGCCGTACACCTGCATGGATGTTTCATGAGCAATGCCCATCTTATCCATCCGGGAGGCTATCGTTCTCCTGTTCAGGTCTTCGGCCGGGATGGAAAGCTTTTTTGCCAGGTATTTTTTCAACTCCTCATTCAGGGTCATGTAAAATAATTTCCCGTCAGCATGTTGCAAAAGTTCATTGGCCTTCGTAAAAGGATTTTGCTGGCCATCCATGATCTCCTGTACCGGTTTTTCATCAACCTCAGGCCTGATCTCTTCTGCTGCCAGTACCTGTTTCTCTTTTTTAAAATCCCGCTTCAGCCAGAATATAAGTCCGCAAATGATGAGTATTGCCACCACACTAATGACCCGCAGGCGGTTCTTAAAAAAAAGGACGAGGTAAGAATCTTCTTTCCGGACCGGGTTCTCCTCTTTGATCACTTTAGGCCTTCCCGTACCGGGCATCACCGTGATAGGTATTGGTTTCGTTTCAACCGATCTGTACACCCCCTGCCGGGGATCGAAGAAACTGAATGAGAATGCCGGGATATTATACGTACCGGGCCTGGAAACCGTGAAGGGGAATTCAAATATTTTTCTTCCGCCCACCGGCACGGTCCCTTTATACAGGTCATCTGTTGCTTTAGGATCAAATCCTTCTATACCTTCCGGCCATGAGATCCCGGGAGCATTTATCATCTGAAGGTTCCCTTCGCCGCTGATGATCACCGCCAACCTGCCACCGTCATCTGTGGTGAAATTATTTTTTTCAACTCTTGCCCCAATGGTAAAGTTGCCTACTGCTCCTTTAAAATTGGCCGGCTTGTTCGTTTCCGGCATGGGTTTCACAACTATCACTACCGGTTTGTTCTTCAGGGTGACTTTCTGCAGTTCCATCCCTTCCGGCGGGATCATCGCATCGGAAAAATCGGGTAACATGCCGTCAAAAATATCAGGGCGCTGGTTGAGGTATTCTGCTTTAATAAAGCGGACATTGTTCTCGATCTCTGCCACTCCCAGTTCCAGGTCGCCGGGCAGCAACGGGTATAGTTGCACCTTACGGATGATGTACACATTATACTCCCTGCCGTCTTTTTTTTCAACCTGGTAGCTGGTATTATCCGGTTGCTGCAGGTCAATTACCGAAAACCCGTTGAAAGAAGGATTCCGGATCAGGTTGCTTTCGCTCTTCAACCGGGTGTACAATTTGTACGTGGCCACAACAGGTTCTCCCACATAACAGCTTTTCCGGTCCACTTCCAGCGCAACAAACATGTTCCTGTTTATTTTCTCCAGGGGATCCTCTCCTTTTTTCAGAATGAAATCCCGGTTCGTTGACCTCGGCGCCGGTTCATCAAAGGGGTTCATGCCGGCAAAAGGGTTGCCGGGGGTATTAAGTTGCTGCGTGTTCCCGGTAGAAGTTGCCACCACTTTAATGGTAACGCCGTTACTCCTGTACATAGCCCCGTCGGCCCTTGCCATGGCAGGTGGAATGAAAAAATTTCCTGTCTGCTTCGGTTTGATGATATAACTCAATGCAATGTATCTTTTTACATTCCCGTTCACCATGCTCATCCCGCTCTCCTGGCTGGGTCCGCTTATAACAGTAAAATCCTTTAAGGGCGGAGGTTCTATCTGCTGCACTTCCCCCGCATTTTCAACCATCAGTTTCAGTTGTGCAAATTCATTCTTTCCGATCACGGCGGGAGCAATACTGGCTGTAAACCTGACCTGTGCGGTTGCGGAATACCCGCAGCATAAGAAGAACAGTAAGAATAGTTTTTGTAGACAATCTTGCATGATAACTGGCATCAAAAATAACGGATTGCCAACTGCCTCAGAAGTTAAACGTAGATAAACGGACGAAATAAATTGTTAAACCAACCCCGGAAGGAATTACAGGTCGCCCAACTGGGGCCGCAGTATTATCTCTTCCACACAGGCCTTTGCAGAGAGTTGAGCGGCGGCGTACAGCATTCCGGCAATATCCGATGCCTCCATGATGCGGTTGGGGTCTACACCGCTTCCGCTCCAGGAATCGGTGTAGGCGGCGCCGGGAAGCACATGGGTGACCTTAATACCGTAGGGCTTCATCTCTTCCCGCAGGTTTTTGCTGAAGCCATACAAGGCATATTTGCTGATGCCATAGGCCCCTCCGTTGGGATAGGCATTCAGGGATGCAATGGAACACATATTGAAGATGTGGCCGCTTTTGGCCTTTATCATGGCAGGCAACAACAGCCGGGTAAGATGATAAGCACTGTAAACATTTATTTCCATCAGGCTTTCCAGGTTTCCGTCATCCTCGCCATAAGCACTCCCGGGCAGGTAAATGCCGGCATTATTTACCAGTATGTCTGTTTTACCGCATTGGCTTTTCACCCAGTCTGCAAATTCCAGCAGCTGATCTTTATCCGACACATCACAAACCCTTGTATACACGTTCACTGCAGGAAAACGATCCCGCAATGCTGCGCCGGTAGCTTCCAGTTCATTTTTGGTCCGGGCACATAGGAACAACTGGTGTGCCTGTCCATCTGCAGCAAACCGTTCAGCAATGGCCTTGCCCAATCCCCTGGATGCACCGGTTATTACGATATTCATCTGTAAAAGTTAATTGGTTATCTTGCAATGATAAGTAAAGTTACTATTCCCCCATTTAAATACGCATGCCCCGATACAAGCACCTGTTCTTCGACCTGGACCACACCCTTTGGGATTTTGATGCCAATGCCCGGGAAACACTGGGTGAGTTATATTCCCTGTTCAGCCTTTATGAAAGGATAGATACCCCGTTTGAAGATTTCTACCCAAAATATTTATTTCATAATGAAGTACTATGGGACCGGTATCACAAAGGGCTCATCAGTTCGGAAGAATTAAAATGGAAACGTATGTGGCGTACATTGCTCGATTTTAAAGTGGCCGACGAGCCCCTTGCCCGCGACCTGAGCGCCAAATTCCTGGAAATACTTCCTACAAAAAAACTGCTGTTTCCTCATACCACAGAAATACTCAACTACCTGACTGACAAAAATTACGTTTTACACCTCATCACCAATGGTTTTGAAAAAACCCAGTGGAGCAAATTGAACAACAGCGGGCTGGGCAGTTATTTTACCCATGTGATCACTTCGGAAGCCAGTAACAGCCTCAAACCCAAGAAAGAGATCTTTCATTATGCCATGGACAAGGCAAAAGCATCCTTGCCCGAAAGCATCATGATCGGTGATAACCTGGATGCGGATATACAGGGCGCCATGAATGCCGGCATGGATTCGGTGTTTGTGAATCACATCAATGCCGTGACCCAATTAAAACCTACCTATACGGTTACACATTTAAAGGAACTGGAAGATATCTTCTGAGCGGGGAAATAAAAAACCCCATCCAGGGATGGATGGGGTTTAGAAAAGATCTTGTGAATTACATCTTAGCGGTTGCTTTTTCTTTGTCTTTGCAGCAGGACTTATCGGTCTTTGCTTTTGCTTCTTTGGTGCAGCAGGTTTTTCCTTTAGCACATTTCTTCTTTTTTCCTTTGTCGGCCAACGCTACGCCGGTAACAAACATAAATGCAGTCGCTAATAAAAGTACTTTCTTCATGAACTAAAATTTTTTGTTTGATTAATCAACGTAAAAATAGGGCAGAAATTGCAGAGTGCCAAGCCTGATTTGTTAAAAATCAGAGGGTAGCTATCACGGTTACCCCGCCCTTTACGGCCTGGTTCAGCTTCACATTCACCCTGGTGCCCGCTGGCAAAAGCAGGTCAACCCGGCTGCCAAACTTGATAAAACCCATTTCATCGGTCTGGCTCACTTTTTGGCCCACCTGAAGATAATTTACAATACGTTTGGCCAGGGCCCCGGCTATCTGCTTTACCAGGATCTCGGTGTTCCCCTGCCGGATGACCACCGAATGCCGCTCATTTTCGGTAGAGGATTTGGGATGCCAGGCCACCAGGTATTTGCCTTTGTGATACTGGTTATACACCACTTCGCCGCTGATGGGATTGCGGTTCACATGTACATTGGCAGGGCTCATGAATATGGAGACCTGCAGGCGTTTGTCTTTAAAATATTCCTCATCGGTTGTTTCTTCAATTACTACCACTTTACCATCGGCTGGAGCAATAACCGCATTTTCACGGATGGTCAGTTTCCGGTTTGGGATGCGGAAAAAAGATATGAGGAATAATAACAGTCCCAGGGTAAGAATGAAAATGATATTACAAAGCCACATCATAGAAGCGCTGAGAAAATAATATACCGATAAGTTTATCGCCCCGAAGATCAGTGTGGCAATGCCGATGCTTTTGTATCCTTCCCTGTGTATGGTCATTATGCTGAGTTAGACCGCAAAGATAATGAGTTATACGTTTGTGGTTTGTAGTTTGTGGTTCAGTCTCTCCTGAAGTAACCATTTCACTCATTTCAGGAATACCTGTACATAAACCCATACAGCAGGAACGGCAAAAAGGAGGGAATCAAACCGGTCCAAGAAACCACCATGACCCGGCATAAAACTGCCGCTGTCTTTAACCCCGGCCATGCGTTTTAATTTACTTTCGAAGAGATCACCGAAAGTGCCGAAGATGCCGCAGAGGGCAGGAATGAAAAACCATGTATTCGTTGGTGCGGATGATACACGCAGTTCCTCTCCAATTATCAGGGGATATAAAAAACCCATAACAATCACACAAAGAATGATACCCCCGATAGTTCCTTCCCATGTTTTCTTAGGCGAAATTTTTGTCAACGGCGTTTTTCCGATAAAAGAACCTACCAGGTAAGCCATCGTATCATTAATCCAGATGGAAAAAATGATGCAAAGAGGAATTTCTGTATCAAGAATCAATTTGTTTTCATATCCGAGCGTATATATTTTGGAAAATGTCCGTAAATCAATCATCATTAAAACAGGTATTGATATATAAATCAATCCCAGTAAACAATAGCCAAAATATTTACCAGCATATATCTTCTTCATCAGTTTCACAAACTCATACCAGCACCCGAAATGGATCACCGTAAACAAAACCAGGAAACTCCAGAAATTCCAGAGCAAACCAGCCAGCATCACCGCTACAAAAAGCAGCGCTGTTAATGCACGGGTCTTAAAGGTCTGAAGGTTGAATGCCACGGTTACACTTTTTTATTTTCAGGGAAATGGTGCAGCAGGTCTTTCTGTTCAAACAGGTCCTGCTCTTCAAAAGCGATCTGCCTGCGGTTCTTAACCGATACCTTTTCAAACAGGATGAACAAGCCCCAGGTGATGACAAGTGCTATCAGTGCGCCCCACATCGGTACTTTGGGGTCCAGTTTGTCTACTTCTACCTTCCCTGCATTCCTCGATATCCAGAACAGTTGTATCACCGCCACAGTATTGTTTAAAAAGTGCGCCACAATATTCACCCAGAGGTTTTTACTCCGCTGGTACATCAGTCCCAATACGAACCCCAGCAATGCACGGCTAAGGAAAAGATAAAGGGACATGTGGATGAAACTAAAGAACAGCGATGTTACCAGTACCGCCAGTAATGGCATCTTCCACCAGCGCTCCAGCAGGTTCTGTAAAGCTCCCCGGAAAAAGATCTCTTCAAACAGCGCCGGGAAAAAAGCCATGATGACAATGGCCATAAAAAATTCGCCCCAACTTTTAAGGTTGCTCAATACAAGCACCTGTTCGGTATAGGCATCTTCCATCTGCTGGGCCATTGCTTTAATGCCGGGAAAATCAGCCAGGGCCATTTTGCTGAGGTCTGCCAGCGGGTTGGCCAGCACATTGGCCAGGAAGATGAGAAAGAAACCGAGTATGACCTGGCGGCTATTGATATGCCTGTTAAAGCCGAGCCAGAAAAAATTCTTACCATGGCAAACCAGTAAATAAAGCACCGCAGGAACAAATAAGAGAAAAAAAGTACCCAGCACCTGGCTCAGCCTGGCATAACCAACATTGGCCGGGTTCGACATTGCTTTTATCAATTCATCCCCCACTTTCTCCAGGGGAGTGCCTGCGGGCATCATTTGAAGCCCGATCAGGAACTGAACAGCACCAGCCATTAAAAAGCCTGCTCCCAAAAAGATCAATAGCATACCCAGCTGGGCCCATCCGTTTAAACCTTTTACACTGCTGTATTGCATAGCTACGCCGATTAGTTGTAAATTTGCCACCGCAATATACAATGAGTAAAAGGTTTAAAAAATAAAATGCCAAGCATCGGTCATATACAACTGCCTGATTTCCCGCTCTTACTTGCGCCCATGGAGGATGTAAGCGACCCGCCGTTCCGGGCCGTATGCAAAGATCATGGCGCCGACCTGATGTATACAGAATTCATCAGCAGTGAAGGGTTGATACGGGATGCAATCAAAAGCCGGAAAAAGCTTGACATTTTTGATTACGAGAAACCCGTTGGCATACAGATCTTCGGCGGGGATGAAGAAAGCCTGGCGCTTGCTGCAAAAATTGTGGATGTCACCAACCCCGATCTGCTGGACATCAATTTCGGATGCCCGGTAAAAAAAGTGGCATTGAAAGGAGCCGGTGCAGGCGTATTAAAAGACCTTGACCTGATGGTGCGGTTGACAAGCGCCGTGGTGAAATCAACGTCATTGCCCGTTACCGTTAAAACAAGGCTCGGTTGGGATGAGAATACCAAAAACATAGAAGAGGTTGCCGAACGGCTGCAGGATGTTGGCATCAAAGCCCTGGCCATTCATGGAAGGACAAGAACCCAGATGTACAAGGGGGAGGCAAACTGGGAACTGATCGGAAAAGTAAAGAGCAACCCAAGGATCAACATTCCCATTTTTGGGAACGGGGATATCGACAGCCCGGAAAAAGCGTTGGAATACAAAAACAAATACGGTATCGACGGCATCATGATCGGCCGTGCCGCCATTGGTTATCCCTGGATATTTAACGAGATAAAACATTTTTTAAAGACAGGCGAACATCTTCCCGCTCCTTCCATTGAAGACCGGGTTGCTGTTTGTAAAAAGCACCTGCATAAATCATACGAATGGAAGGGTCCCAAGGTCGGCATTTTTGAAATGCGAAGGCATTATACCAATTATTTAAAAGGAATGCCGGGCATTAAGGATTATCGTTTAAAACTGGTTACGCTTGAAACGGTGGAAGAAATTGATGCCGTACTGGATGAGATCGTTGTGAAATATGAAGGGTACCAGTTTGAAAAGGCGCCCATTGAACTGATCAACTACCACGAAAAGTGCCCGGTGAATTAGGGTCGGGACGCTACCAGCGGCCTGAACCATTGACTTTCGGAAGAAGAATTTCACCAATCTTAAACGGAAAAAAAACTAAAAAAACGGGACACTACCAGCTTCCTGAATCATTTCGCCTTTGTACTTTTCTCTCCTATGCATTTAACAGCAGGCGAATTCTACCACATTTATAACAGGGGCAATAACCGTCAACCTGTTTTCTTTAACGAAAGCAATTACCTTTTCTTTATTAAAAAAATGAGTGAGCAGCTTGTACCTGCATCAGATATTATCTGCTATTGCCTGATGCCCAATCATTTCCATTTGATGATCAGGGCAACGGAAGAAAGTATAAAAACAAGGCCATCTTTTGGCGGAAAGGCAATGCAGGAATTCCCGTACCGGGTTGGAATCCTGCTAAGCAGTTATTCCCAGGCCATAAATAAACAAAATGGCACTACCGGTTCTTTATTTCAGCAAAAGACAAAAGCAAAAATATTAAGCGAACAGGTTGAAGGAGAAAAAATAAATTATATCGAAAGTTGTTTCTTCTATATTCATCAAAACCCGGTTAAGGCCAAATTGGTAGCTAGTATAAAAGACTGGAACTATTCTTCCTGGCTTGATTACACAGGTGAAAGAAATGGGACACTTTGCAATAAAATTTTCTTTTTCAACTGCACTGGCTTAACTGAAAAAGATATCGTATCAAGGCTAGGAGAAAACTCTACAGAAGATGATCTAAAGAAGTTTTATTGAGAGGATTCAGGCCGCTGCAGCGTCCCGACTCTAACCAACAGGGTCGGGGCGCTGCAGCGACCTGAACCCTTGAAGCCTGTCATTTCACCAGGTTTTCTAACTCCTCAGTATAAACCCCTCCCCTTCTTTCTGCAAAAAAATCAGCGCCCAGCATAAGAAAAGCCTGTATGGCCAATGTAATGCCCAATCCGTACCAGAATGACCGATCCGGGTTTGTCCTGAAAAGAAATATCAATACAATACCTGTAACGATCAAAGCGATCTCCACCCAGCGGTAGATAACGAAATTCTTCATCACGGTTTCCATCCTGGGTAATTCCTGTGTCCTTGTATAAGACACCGGTTCCATACCGATATTGTAGGCAACCTCGTTCATTTGTTTATCTGACCGGGCGTAAACGGCGAACCCTACCACGCACTGAATGATGCCGATTGCCAGCAGGGGTATGGCCGCTCCTTTATAGAACAACGGATTGGACCTGATGAAAATGAAAAATATAATGGCGAGCATGATGGCGACAATGCCTACTATGAGAAACAAAAGGCTTTCCTGTTTTTCAGCTATAAAATATTTGTAGATGAAATTAAAGTCGCGTTGTTCAAACATAAAAGGATTTATTGATTTATTACCTGAATGATCTCATTACCCGTCGGCTCAACCGTGGATGCAAAATAATTTGTTAAGCGTCCGTTCTCATCCACAATATACTTACAAAAATTCCAGGACGGCTGCTGGCTGTTCCAGCCGTTTTGCGCCGGGTCGGTAAGCCATTGAAACACTTTATTCTGTTCGGGGCCTTTCCGTACACTGCTTTTTTTCATCAACGGAAATCCAACGCCAAAGTTGAGTCTGCAGAATGCCGCAATTTCTTCATTGCTTCCTTTTTCCTGCTCTTTGAAATTGTTGGCCGGGAAACCGATAACAACCAGTTTGTCCTTATACTTTTCACTTAGCTTTTGCAGGTCGTCGTATTGCCCGGTATAACCGCAATCGGATGCGGTATTCACCAGCAATACCTTCCTGCCCTTCAGTTGAGCAAAATCAAACGCGGTTCCGTCGATCAGGGTATCCTTTAATGAGTAGAAGGAGACCAATGGCTTTGCATTTTCATTGGATGTTCTCTTTGTATTGAATCCCCGCTTATTTGCCCACCAGATCCACAATGGGTAAACTGCCTTTAAAACTTTCTGCCGGCCGGTCATATTCTTTGAATTTCGGTTTACAATTTCAACATAACCCCAGGAACTGATCATCAATAACGGTATTACAACTAAAACTATTTTCAGTCCCCTGTATTTATTCTTCTTTTTTCCCTCTTTCATTACTTACCGGATGATCCATTTAAACAGTTTCAGCTTCCCTTTAAATGGCGGGTATTTTATCGCCGGGTCAAACCAGGTGGGCGTTCTCATCACAGCTTTTTTATGACTGAAGGTATCAAAGGAGTACTTTCCATGACAATTTCCACTGCCGCTGAAACCCCTGCCGCCAAAAGGCAGGTGATGATTGGTAAGGTGCCAGCTGGAATTATTCACACAGCCGCCGCCGAAGGCCACGCTGTTCAGCCAGTCCTTTTCCTTTGCCCTGCCAGATGTAAAGACATAAAAGGCCAGCGGGTTTTTATTTTGCTCAATTATTTTAAGGGCCTCTTCCTTTGTGCTGAACGGGATAATGGGAAGCACGGGTCCGAAAATCTCATCTTTCATCACATCGGAATCCATGCTCACATTATCCAGTACCGTTGGTTCTATGAACAGTTTGTCTTTATCCGTTCTGCCCCCATAGATTATGGTTCCCTGTTGCAGGTAATTTATCAACCGGTTAAATTGTTTTTCATTGATGATCTTTCCATAATTGTAGCTATCCTCCGGCCTGTCACCGAAAAAATCATGAATGGTCCTTTTCAATGCGGCAATCAATTCTTCCTTTTTGCTTGCATGCACCAATACATAGTCAGGCGCCACACACATCTGTCCGGCATTACTGAATTTTGTAACAGCGATCCGCCGGGCCGCCACGTTGATGTTGGCATCGCTTTCAACGATGCAGGGGCTTTTTCCGCCAAGTTCCAGCGTTACGGGCACCAACCGTTCTGCAGCCATTTTATAGATCTGTTTTCCCACCGCAGTGCCTCCCGTAAAGAACACATGATCGAAAGTGAAATTGTTCATCATCCCGGGTATTACTGTTGCGCCATCTCCTTCAGCAACCTGTATATAGTGCTTCTCAAAAGTTTCTTCCATCAACTGTCTTATTACTGCAGCCGTTGCAGGAGCAAATTCCGAAGTCTTTATGATGGAACAGTTTCCGGCAGCGATGGCACCCACCAGGGGGGTAAGCAATAACATCAGCGGGTAATTCCAAGGGCTAATGATCAGCACGACGCCCAACGGCTCCTTCATTACAAAACTGGAAGACGGGATGTTTACCAGGTTCGTCGGTACGTGGTCTGCGTGCATCCACCGCTTCAGATTCCGGATGGCATTATTGATCTCGGCAAGCAGGAACCCTGTTTCGGTTACCCAGCATTCTTCGGGACTTTTCTTCAGGTCAATGTACAACGCCTCATGGAACTGCTTTTCGTATTTCCTTAAAGCATCCCTGAACTTCATCAATTGTTCCCTCCGGAAAGCATAGGATCTTGTAATGCCGCTTTCATAATACCGCCGCATTTGCAATAAGTCTGCCATTAAACATAAATTTGCTGAAAGGTAGCAAAATCGTTTTATGACTGATGAACAATATATGCTGGAAGCGCTGAAAGAAGCACAGAAGGCTTTTGAGAAAGACGAAGTGCCGGTAGGTGCTGTCATTGTGATGAATGATAAGATCATAGCCCGTGGCCACAACCAGGTGGAGCTGCTGAATGACAGTACCGCCCATGCCGAAATACTGGCCCTTACCACGGCCTTTAATTTTTTGAGCAGTAAATACCTGCCCGAAGCCACCCTGTATGTAACAGTGGAACCCTGCCTGATGTGTAGCGGCGCCTTGTACTGGAGTAAGATCGGCAGGATCGTGTATGGTGCAACCGATGAAAAGAACGGCTACCGGAGATCGACGGGACACAAAAACCCTTTTCACCCCAAAACAGAATTAGCAGGCGGTATTTTGAAAGATGAATGCGGCCGGCTTATGAAGGATTTTTTTAAAAGCAAGCGTTAGTTTTCGAGATAAGAAAGAAATAACAGTCCGTAATTCATAATCAACCTTCCCTTCGTAAATTTGTTATTCCTTTACAGGACAGAAATAATCATCTAACATTCAAAACAAATAATTATGGCATTTACACTACCGGCTCTGCCTTACGCATTTGATGCATTAGAGCCACATATCGACACCCGGACCATGCAGATACACCATGGCAAACACCACCAGGCCTACGTAGATAACCTGAATAAAGCCATTGCCGGGACCGAACATGAAAATAAAACCATCGAACAACTGGTAGCTGCTGCCGGGAGCATCAGCCCTGCTGTGCGTAACAATGGCGGCGGGCACTGGAATCATAGTTTTTTCTGGGAGAGCCTGGCGCCCAACGCCGGCGGAACTCCCCCGGCAGGCGGAAAACTTGCAGATGCCATCAATGCAGCATTTGGCTCTTTTGATGGGTTCAAAGAAAAATTCGCTGCAGCCGGAATGACAAGATTTGGAAGCGGATGGGCATGGCTGATCGTAAAGGATGGCAAACTGGAAGTGACCTCTACTCCTAACCAGGATAATCCCTTAATGGATGTTGCAGATGTGAAAGGAAAACCAATTTTAGGTTGTGATGTCTGGGAGCATGCTTATTACCTGCATTATCAAAACCGCCGTGCAGATTATCTGGCTGCGTTCTGGAATGTGGTGAACTGGAATAAGGTGGCAGAAAGACTCTGACCCCTGCCCTAAAGAGGAATAAATGAAATTCAGCCGTGACCGTAAAGGATCACGGCTTTTTTCAGATACATACCGAAGTAATTAATCTATAGATCTCCCCATGCCTGCCCCTTTAGGAAACGGGCTATGGTACCGGGTCATAGCCATGTCCGCCCCAGGGATGGCATTTGCTCACCCGCCTGATGGTAAGCCAAAGTCCTTTTACGGGCCCGTATTTTTTCAATGCCTCCACGGCATAATGTGAACAGGTTGGTGTATAGCGGCATTTTTGTCCCAGCCACGGAGAGATGATCCATTGGTAAAGCTTTATCAGCATGATAAAGGGGAAACTAAGTATCTGCCAGACTGTTCTCATTTACGATTTTTATAAGTCGCTTTATTACGTTCCCTGTTTTCTCAAACAGGAATGGCGGATCCGGCAATTCATTCCCAACATAAATAAAGAAAACAGCCAGGTGCTTATCGCTGTTTTTCAACTGTTGCCGAAGTGTGTTTCTTTGCAACCGGTATGCTTCCCGTACCAGGCGTTTGATCCGGTTCCGGTCAACTGCCTTTTTGAACTGTTTGCTGCTTACGGTAAAACCAGCCTGTAATTCAGCGCCCGCATTTTCAGTAAACTTCCAGATCACCTTAAAGGGGAAAATGGAAAACGACCTGCCCTCCCTGAACAATAGTTCAATTGTTTTCCGGCTTTTGAGCTTTTCCTCTTTCTTAAATGTATGTCGTTGTTTGGGTTCCAATTCCTCAAAATTAAAAAAGTCCTGCCGGTAAGCAGGACTCAAATATATTGACCAGGTTCCCGTCCGGGAAACCGGTGATCTTATTTTTTATCTCCGTGTTCGCTGGAAACGGTCAGTTTATGACGTCCTTTTTTACGGCGGCTTGCCAATACCTTACGGCCATTGGCTGTCTGCATACGCTGGCGGAAACCATGTACAGATTTTCTGCGACGTTTGTGCGGTTGATAGGTTCTTTTTTTACCTGGCATTTTATTACGTTTTTCCCTGCCTGATGACGGCAGGCAGGCTTTTACAAATTAATTTCCGGATCTATTTTTACACGCAGCAGGGCACCATCCCTGTTGTTTGTGAAAGGACGGCAAAGGTAAGGGAAAACAAGGTATCGGAAACCAGTAATTTGAAGCTTTTTTGCCATTTAAAGCGCCAAATGGGCCGATTGTACGGGCTTTCCGTAGAAAATGGCGGCATGACTGTCAAAATCCTCGGTGGAATCAGTGGTAAAAAAAGCGATCTGGCCATTTTTACTGCAATCCGCATCGATCTCCTTATGCCTGCTCAAGTAGTCCTTCAGGCTTTCGGCCACTATTTCCCCCTGGGACAATATGCTCATGCCGGGCGGCACCGCCTTTTTTATCTTCTCCATCAGAAGCGGGTAATGGGTACAGGCAAGTAAAATGCTGTCGATACGGCCCGATTGGCCCAATAGGTTGCCAATATTCTTTTGTATGAAGTAATCGGCCCCGGGTGAGTTGTATTCATTATTCTCCACCAAGGGCACCCACATGGGGCATGCTTCCTGGTAAACCTTTATCGTGGGATAAAATTTATTTATCTCGATCGGGTACGAGTTTGAGATCACGGTACCACTGGTAGCCAGTATACCCACTTCACCGGTTTTGGTGAACTGGCCGATGATCTCGGTAGTGGGCCTGATAACCCCCAACACCCTTTTACCGGCATCCATTTTTGGAAGGTCATTTTGCTGAATGGACCGCAACGCTTTTGCAGAAGCGGTGTTACAGGCAAGTATCACCAGCGTACACCCCTGGTTAAATAACCACTTTACGCATTCCAGTGTGTATTCATACACGGTCTCAAAACTCCGTGTACCATACGGAGACCTGGCATTGTCGCCGAGGTAGATATAATCGTACTGCGGAAGTTTGGCTGTTATTTCCTTTAATACGGTCAATCCGCCGTACCCGCTGTCAAAAACACCAATGGGCTGTTGCTTCATTTACCAAAAATAACAAAGCCTCCCGAAGTAACGGGAGGCTTTGCGTTTATTCTTTTTTAAAAGATCAGTTCTTGGCGCCGGCAGGTTTCGCTGCTGGGGCCGGGTCCTTTATACCAAGTTTTGCCTTAACCGCAGCCAACAGGTCATCGCCCGGAGGTGCAACTAGCAGTGAATTGGTGGATTCATCCAATACATATGAATAGCCTTTCTCTTTTGCAACATTCTTGATCGCTTCCATCGCTTTATCACGAACAGGGCCAATCTTATCCTGGGCATACCTGCTGGCCTTTTCCTGGGCTTCCTGGTCGTAGTTCTGTAAACGGGTGAACAGCTTAACAAGTTCATCCCTTCTTATCTCTTTCATGCTGGCAGAAAGCGTAGCCGAATCTTTAAAATATTCATCCCTTTTTTTATCTGCATCGATCTGAAGGGCTTGTCCCTGTAACTGGAGGGATTGCTGGTATTCCCTTAACTGGGAATCCACTTTGGCTGCTTCGGGCATTAAACTGATCAATACATCGGTATTAATGTAACCGATCTTTGTTTGTGCTGAGGCACTTAAAGCACTGAACGCCATCACAGCTCCTACGATTAACTTTTTCATTTTTGTTTTACTATTTATTGGTTTGTTTTATAGTTTGTTTTTCAGTCACAATAGCTGCCCCGGGGCAACTATTTAGATATTATTTAACACCCAGATTCCTCAATACGTCGGCGCTCCTGTCCAGTTTGGGGTCGGCAAAGATAACGGTAATTCCTTCACTTTTATCCAGTATGAAATCATATTGTTTTTCAACGGCCAGTTTCTGAACGGCATTATAAACCCGGTCCTGGATAGGTTTTATCAGCTCCTGTCTTTTTTTAAACAGGTCGCCTTCAAATCCAAACCGCTTTTTCTGAAGGTCCCTCAGTTCTTTTTCCTTGTTATACAGTTCATCTTCCCTTTTCTTTTTCAGCACATCACTCAGCATTACCTGCTCGGCATCATATTCCTTGAACATCTTGTCCACCAGCGCCTGTTTCTGGTCTATTTCCTGCTGCCATTGCTCGCTGAACTGGTCAAGCATTTTCTGGGCATCCTTGTATTCCGGCAGCTTATCTAAAATGTATTTAGAGTCAATTACTGCATACCGTTGTGCCGTGGCGGTAAATGCGGTAAGCATTACACAGCAGGCGATGAATAAAATCTTTTTCATTGTTACTCTTTTTATGATTGACAATTACTCGGGTTCCTGTCCCAACATGAATGTGAACTTGGCTGCTCCTTTAAATCCGCTGGTCTGGTTATACCGGTCAAAGCCTATGCCGTAATCAAAGCCCAGCAGGCCGAACATGGGCAGGAAGAAACGCAATCCCAATCCTGCCGAACGGCGTAACTTGAAGGGATTATAATCTTTGAAACTATACCACCCGTTTGCCGCTTCAAAAAACGCCAGTCCGTATATTGTACTTCCGGCACTGGTGCTGAACGGATAACGCAGCTCAACCGTATACTTGTTGAAAATAGTAAAGAATTGTGATGGGGTGATGCCATCCGGGTTTACCCGTGGGTCTGATTTATCATAAACAGGGTACCCCCGGTGTGCGATGATGTCATATCCCAGGAGGGCGAAGTTATTGCTCAGGCCTGCATCACCCAGCTGGAACCGTTCGAACGGTGAAATACTGATGTCTTTATTATACCGGCCAATGAACCCGTATTTGGCGGCTACTTTTAAAATGAACTGTTTGTTCTTTTCTTCTCCTCTTGCCATGCCGATCGGCACATACCACTCCCCGTTCATACGCCACTTATGGAATTCAGGAAGGCGGTAACTGTTGTCGGAAGCTGACGTGATGCCCATGAGTGAATACGGAAGGGTAAACTGCCCGCTCAGCAGGAAGTTGGATCCGCTGGTAGGGAAGATGGGATTTGGCCCGGCTGAGTTACGCACCAGGGATACTTTCAGGCTGATATTGGTTGATGTACCGTTACTGATACCCTGGAATATGTTTGAATAATTGCGAAGCTTGTATCGCTGAACGTTGAGTGAATAAATAAGGTTGAAATAATCATCCGGCCATTTCAGCTGTTTTCCAAGACCAATGCTGAAACTGCTGGTCTTGATATAGGAAGTATCCCCGCATTTCCGGCAATAGCTTCCAAACTGATCGTATGCATTGGCATATTTGGTATTGGAGTACGCAATGGTAAAAGAATTACGTTTCTTTCCGCCCAACCATGGCTCGGTAAATGAAAAATTATAAGAGCGGAAAGCCTTACCATTGGACTGGATCCTTGCCGTAAGTTTTTGCCCGTCGCCGGATGGCAGCGGATCCCAGGTAGACCGTTTGGTAATGTTTTTAATGGAGAAATTATTGAAGGAAACACCGAGTGTTCCCGTGAGGCCGATGCCACCCCCAAAACCGGCAGACAATTCCAGCTGGTCGCCCGATTTTTCTTCGATGCCCCAGTTGATATCCACGGTACCGTTTTCGGCATTGGGCACCACGTTCGGATTGATCTTCTCCGCATCGATGAATCCAAGCTGGCCCAGTTCCCGTTGGGTACGGATGATGTCCGAACGGCTGAATTTTTCACCGGGTACGGTTCTTAATTCTCTCCGGATGACATAGTCCTTGGTCTTCTTATTGCCTGAGATGGTTATGTTGCCATACGTGGCCTGCGGGCCTTCTGTCATACGTATCTCAAAATCGATGGTGTCATTGTATACGGCTGTTTCCACCGGGTCTACCCGGAAGAAAAGATATCCATCGTCCATATAAAGACTTCCGATATCGGCACCCTCGGCAGAAAGTTGTTTGCCCAGGCGTTTGTTCAACAGTTCCAGGTTATAGATATCCCCTTTTTGGATACCCAGTAAGGCATTCAAAAGAGAGTCGCCGTATTTGGTGTTCCCGCGCCATACAATGTTGCCAAAATAATATTTTCTTCCTTCTTCCATTTTGATGAAGAGGTTCAGGTTATTTCTCACATCGGTTATTGAAGTGTCCTTCAGAATGACAGCATCCCGGAAACCTTTGGAGTTGTAATAGTCAAGTACCTTTTCTTTATCCTGTATGTATTTGGTCTCATTGAATTTGGCGCCGCTGAATCCCCTTATCCGGAAATAGGGGTCAACATAATCCCCGGTTTTGGTAATGGAAAGAAAATCCATTTTACCGATATATTCTTTGAACGAGGTTTTTGATACCGTATCACCGAACGGATTTTTGATCACCACCGGGAAAAGGGTAATGCGGTTCATTTCCTTGGTGTCTTTCATCTGCTTTTTCAGCTTCTTGGCTGCAAGGCTGTTGTTACCGCTGAAGTTGATGGAATTAACACGTACTTTCCGTCCCTTGCTGATCGTAAAGATCAGCGAAACTGCATTATTCATGAAGGTGACCGGCTCTTCCTTCAACTGGATATCTACATTACGGTAACCCTTGCCATAATAGAATTTCCGTATGGCCTCGATGGCACTCAGTTTCATGTTCTCTGTCACCACCCTGTCCTTCACCAGGGCAACCTTGGGTTCCAGGTCATCCTTTTCTCCCTTTTTTATCCCCAGGAATTTAAAATCAGCAAGCCGGGGCCTTTCGGTAAGGGCCATTTCTATATACAGGTCCTTGCCCTCCAATCTTGTAAAGCTGATCTCGATGTCTGAAATGAGGTTTTGTCTCCACAGTTTGGAAATGGCCTTCCCAAAAACATCGGTACCGGGGATCTGAACCTTATCGCCAACGGCAAGGCCCGAAATGGAAATAATGAGGTTGGGATCAAATGCTTTGGTTCCGGTAACATGAATGCCGGCAATGATATATTCCTTCGGCGTTTTTGAATTGAATATGGCTTGTAATTCCGGGTTAACCGATACAGGGATGGTGTCGTTCTGGGCCGAAACAAACTGGCTGCTAAATATCAGGGTGGCAATAAAAAAAAATCCTTTGTAGATCCTCTGCATCAATTGGTTTTTACGTGCGGCAAATTAAGCCCATTAATTAAAACTATTTGTTAACCTCATCCTAAATCATTGCGTTAACGAGTATCGGGAACGGGTATTTTCAATCTTTGGAACGTATTGTTAACCAGCGGTTTCCTCGTTCTTTATCTGTTCCCCGGTTTTCCCAAAACGCCTTTCTCTTCCCTGGTAATCCAGTATCGCTTCATACAGGTTTTCTTTCCTGAAATCGGGCCAGAGAGTATTGGTAAAATACAATTCAGAATAGGCAAGCTGGTATAATAAAAAGTTGCTTATCCGGTATTCCCCGCTTGTCCGTATCATTAATTCCGGGTCCGGGAAAGCATGTGTTGCCAGGTATTGCTGTATCGTTTCCTGTGTGATCGAATCCGCATTCAGTTTCCCTTCTTTTACATCGCCTGCAATTTGCCTGACCATATGAACGATCTCCCAGCGGCTGCTGTAACTAAGGGCCATGATAAGGTTTAAACCGGTATTCTTACTGGTCTCGTTCAATGCCTCTCTTAATTCGATCTTTGCCGCTTCGGGCAGCATACCGATGTCACCGATCACATGCAGCCTGATATTGTTCTTATTGAGGGTAGGCACTTCTTTGTGAATGGTATCCACCAGCAGTTCCATCAACCCGCTAACTTCATATTCAGGCCGCTCCCAGTTTTCCGTGCTAAAGGCATAAAGAGTAAGGTATTTAACACCCAATTCCGCAGCGCCTTCCACCACATCCCGCACGCTTTCCACTCCATGCATATGCCCATACAGACGGTCTTCGCCTTTTTCCATTGCCCACCTGCCATTGCCATCCATGATAATGGCAATATGGCTCGGCAGCCGCTGTATATCTATTTTCTCTTTCAGGCTCATAAAATGCTAAAAATGAGTAGTCACGCTCATAGCGTGACTTGGGCGGGCAAAAGTAATAAATTTTAGCTGGAATAAGCTTTTTAGGGTTAAATCTTACAGCTTTATCAACTTACCGGTAAACTCTTCTCCGTTCACCATGACCTTGTACAGGTAAAGGCCGGCCGGCACTTTACTGATATCAAACTGTTTAACATTCTTAAAATTACCAACCCTGGTGCCCTGGGTATTGATGACAGTGATCTCATTGGCCGTTAACACAGCCCCGTTTTGAAGGCAGTTGAACACGCCTGTTGACGACGGGTTTGGGTATAATACCGGGGTTGACGTCTTTGAAGGTAACGGGGCACCCGTGGCACAGGCCTGCCTGGCCTTGAGATAATCCGCATCATCGCCGATACGTTTTGTTACGATGCAGTCAACCCCGTTTGACAAAGTTACCATTGCATTCGGAGAACTGTAATCGGGCAATTCCACCACCACCTGGTTTGAGAACCGCAGCGTACGGCCCATGTCGGAGACTTCCCACTCCAGCTGACCGGAGTTTGAAGCAGCAACCAGCTGGGTAATACAATTGCCATTGCGGTTGATGACAGAAATGCTGAAATTGGCATTACTGCATGGGGCAGGCTTTGGTTCGGCATACCATAAATGGTTACTGATGTTGGCAAACACCAGGTCATAGTTCCCCTTTTTCGTGATCCTGCAAAACCTGCCCTTACTCTCTGCAGGAATATCAATAAAAAATAAAGAAGAATCGTTGGGGGTTACGAACCGTGCTTTTAAAGATTTACTGTTATGATCTATAAAAGCAAATGCGTTATTTATTTTTTCTTCTGTTGCAAACCCGCTGCCGGCAGCATAACTGTTACTCATGCTGAAATACAGTTTGCTTATCCCGGCGGGTATGTAAAAATATCCGGGCAAACTGGCTAAGTCACCGGAATAGATCTCTGTTGCCTTTCCAAAAAAGGCCCCGCTCTTGTAAAAGATATTCTTATTGGTCAGGATCTCCAGGTCCACGGCAGACTGGTATCTGGAAGTAACGGTCAGTTTATAGCTGCCTGCTGAAGGGAGCGGTATCATCAGGCTACCCGCCGGAGAATTCCTGCTGAGCGAAAAATCGTTGATCACATCCAGTGCCCGTTCGGTTGATTCAACGGTGAAATTGATATATCCCTTTCCCGCCATATCGAAAGCGGGCTTATAGATGATGGTAAAACTTCCGGCAGCAGGCGCCTGTATCATGAATTCACTGCGGTTGTAATAATCCTGGCCGCTGGTGTATTTGAGTTGAACATTGATCTTTTTCAGGGGGCGGATATTGCCGGCATCAAACTTATCCTTTACAAAGGAAGCGGCTTCAAACTTATGATCACGGATAGTCCCGCCAAAAGCTGCCAGATCGCTTTGAAAATGAGTATCAATTTCTGCTGAAGTTATTAAAGGCAGGTTGCCATTTTGGTATGCAGACCCGTTTACGTTATTATACTGAACATGGAACGGGCTTCCTGCCGGGTACCTGCTGGCAATTACTGCAATAAGATAATAACTGTTCACCAGTTGCAGCCTGTTTGTTTTTGCCAGGTAAATGCATAATGCTGCTGCCTTATCCATTTTTGCGATGGCAGGCCGCGGGTCTGCGGCCCAGTCGAAATACAGTACCATATAGTGTATATATGCCTTCAACTCACGGAGCCTCTCCTTTACCACTTCCGGTTCATGCAGTGTCTTTCTTTCTGCGTCTTCGACCATTTGCAGGTACATGGGGATCCGGTACTTACCGGAGATACCCCCTGCCATGCTTTTTTTCGTCCGTCCAGAACTGCAGCAGGCTGTAAATTGTTTTACCTCCAGCGGCAAACATATTATTACAGAATTCCTGCAGGGTGCTGTCTATTGAGATCTTATCATTCAATAAAGAAT
The DNA here is from genome assembly GCA_016710165.1 of Chitinophagaceae bacterium. Lineage (NCBI taxonomy): Bacteria > Pseudomonadati > Bacteroidota > Chitinophagia > Chitinophagales > Chitinophagaceae > Chitinophagaceae bacterium. Next base: position 1,776,253 of record JADJLJ010000001.1, read on the forward strand.
TGTTGGCTGCCAGTAAGTAGGGCAGGCTTGCAAATTTTGCAGGAGATGCTTCCCAAACCAACCCCTGGCTTTTTTTATCTTTTGCGATCTGCACGGTTGCTTTAAGATCATTCAGGAAAAAGGCCGGTGTTTCACCACTCCAGTTCGAAAGGTTCAGATAATTGTATTCAGAAATATTATTGGTCCGCTCAAACCAGCGTTTCCTCAGCCCGTTGGTACTGGTCAGGTTCTGGTAAACCGAAGGTATCAGCTGAACATCAATATTATCATTGATGGAAATGCCGGGAGAAGGGACATCTGCATGTGTTGAATACGCGTATACCTGGAAACGCATCCCGGGGTAAACAGCGTTGATGCGCCGGGCGGTAAAATCAGCCAGGGTGAACTGCTGGTCGCTTTCCGTTGAATACCCTGTGTTCTGGCACCCGGTATTGTCCTTTGTATTTCCCCACCTGGCCCCATCCGGCACTTCAATACCTATATACCGGTATGCATACTCAAAGTTCCTGTATTGATTTACATACAGGGCCTTGTTGCTGAAAATATTATTCCTGTACTGGGTATATTTCTGCTCAATGGTTGTTGCCCACAGGCTCATAGACGCCTGGCTGTTAACATCCGGAACCGACTGGGTATTTGCTGCCCGTGAATTATTGAAGCATGCCACGTAACATGGGTTGTTTTGCAAAGCAGAAAGGTAATTTCCCGTCATGATATCGCCCCGGTGCCCTGCAAAACGGTAAGCGCCCGCCATGCCGTTGCGGCGCTGGTACAATGCCCAGTTATGGCCATTATCACCAAAATAGGTATCCCAGTTGAATGAGGTATTGTTATCCATCGCCCAGCGGTTGTGGCCACCACTGACCACCCAGGTCTTATACCGGAAACTGTTTGTATAAACACTGTCGGACTTCTTATAAGCCGAATGTAAAACAGGAATGATCTCCCAAATGGACCCGGGCTGATAAAACCGGAAGCCGAGGTTTTGCAGGTACTGGTATACCCCGAAGCACAATCCATTATCCTGCGAAGCAGAGAATTTTATGAACCCGGCCCCGTCGCTTTGCACGATGCAGGCCTGGTTATCTGTAATGGTTGAATCGTAAATTAAAATTATTCCTGAAGACGGTATGCTGTTGTAAGGCTGTATGGTGAATTGGCTGCTCCGCACTGCTTTCTGTAACAGCATAGCTGCATCCTCTGCAGTTGACCTGAGCAACTGAGAAGCTCCTTGCGGATAGTACACGGTCTGTGCCTTTGTAATGAACATACAAAAAGCCAATACCGCTGTGGTAAAGCAGCAGCGAATGAACGCCATAGTTTAATGTTTGTGCGGATTGAAACTATGGTCTCATCACAGAAATACAAGGATTTACACGTTGTTCTTCTTTGGTTGGGATATATCAGATAAGGGGGTTTATCTGCGTTACTTGAGGGACTGTAAAAATAGACGTTTTTATTTAAAAACAAAATCTATTGCTGCAATTATTTTGCTGCCGGACATTTATAGCTGCTGATATTAAGAGAAAGTCCTATTTCAGCAATGATATACTGATCCCTTTGCTTACTCCAGCCCCGTTGCCTGCCCTCAACGCCGATAATATTATCCGGGTCAATTTCATAGGATCGGTCCTGCAATAATCCGGCTGTGGATAATGGGGCAAACCGGCTGGCCCCGATATAGGTGGTACTCACATCGTCTAAATAATCGGTGGTGGTAAACCGATGGGCTATCTCAAAAGACAGGTTCAGCCTGTCGGTGATATTGTACTTGATACCTACGCCCAATGGAATGCATATGGCCAGGGTACTGTATTGTTTCCGGCCGTCATAGCCAATCAACTGGCCCTCGGTACCAAGCGGCCTCAGAAATTCTTTTTTACCGTTCAGGTATGCATACGGATCATAGGTAAATGCGCCTATACCCAATGTTATATATGGAGTGAACTGGTAATACGGGTCTCCGGGAATGAATTTGAAGAAATTGAAATCTCCCTGTAAAGCCAGTTCCCATATATTGGAATTGAAACTGAGGTTCCTTGACTTTTGATATTCGTTCTTGCTGTATGTATCGCTGTAACCCAATTGGGCATAATGGGCGCTGATACGCAGCCCAACATAATTACCAAACTGTTTGCGGAAAAATGCACCTACTGCCGGCTTGGGTCTGTTGATGGCAGCACGGGTATTCAGGTCTCCAAAATAATGGGCGGCACCGACCGTGATGCCAAACTCTCCTTTCTGTACATATTCATAACGCTCATTTTGGGCACTGGCATTTAAAGCCACCAGGGTTACGGACAAAATGATCAGGAATTTCATTTTCATAATATGCAAAATAAAGAATTGTTTCGAAAAAAACGGGTTGCAGCGGATTTTGTGCCCAAGGCAATGTTAATCTTTATTGGGTTCTTTCTTTTCGATCCTTAACCCGGCACTCATGATATTCAGCAGCGGATCATCCCGCATGATCTGCGCTATACTGAAGTGATAGGTACCCGCCTTCCGGAACCTGCGTGGCTTGCCATTCAGCAATTTTCTCACTTCCCATATGTCATTCATACCGGCCCCTTCCCATCCATTGGCATCATCGCCCAGTTTCAGGTCAACTTTTTGTTTAAAAAGGCTGTCGCCGGGTGCCTGTAACCCAATGTTAAGCCAGATGTTATTGTACTTATATGCATCGGTATGCCGCAATACCAGGTAAATGCTGTAATAAGAAGTTGTATCGGTGACCAGGAAACTACCCGTGGCGGTAAAGTCGCTTTTCCATTCATACTGCGGTATCACGGTGTTCTGCTCAAAAATCTCCGTCTGTTTGCAGGATGTGATGAGGAACAGGCAACAGGCAATGGGTAATAAGCAGATCTTACGTTTATGTTTATAGGTGGGGTTCATTGAATGAAACGATAATTTTTGCCTGTTTTTACAATACATTCAACACCTGTTCCTTGGCCTTTTCCAGTTCATCCTTCATTTTAACCACACATTTCTGAATGTCGGCATCATAGGCTTTGCTGCCGGTGGTATTTATCTCCCTGCCGATCTCCTGTAAAATAAAAGACAATTTTTTGCCTTTGCCTTCTTCCGGCTCCTGTAAGATCGACCGGAAATATTCACAGTGCTGCCGGAGCCTGATCTGCTCCTCGTGTATATCTATCTTTTCCATGTAGTAGATCAGTTCCTGCTCCATGCGGTTGTTATCAATATTCTCCTTGCCCACGTTTTTTTCCAGCAGCTGGTTGATCTCTTCTTTGATCCTTTTTTTACGGTTTGGCTCCAGTTTCAATATGGCCTCTTCCTGTTCATTGATATTGGTGATGCGTTTTACAAGGTCTTTTTCCAGAACAGACCCTTCCTCCACCCGGTGCAGGTTCAGGTCATTCAATGCCCCCTGCAGCACTTTTTTAAAATCATCAAAATCGGTTTCACTTAAAACATCGTTGGTAGGGGTCACTACTTCGGGCAACCGGAGCAATGCACTTAAAACGGAATTGGTATCGATCTTTAATTCCGCTGCCAGGTTCTCTATCTGGTGGTAATATGCCTTGATGAGATCGGTATTGATATTCACCGGTTTTGAAGTTCCGTTCTGCTTGATGGTGATGGTGCAATCAATGGTACCCCTTACCAGGTTTTCCTGCAGCGCATTCCTTATTTCAAATTCATAAGGCCGCAACAGCGGTGGCAATTTCAGCTGCAGTTCAAATTGCTTTCCGTTCAGTGCCTTTATCTCTACCAGAAATGTTTTCTCGTTTACAGTCTGTTCTGCCCTTCCGAAACCCGTCATTGATTTAAGCATGTGATTTTTATTTTTCTGCAAGTTACAGGATAAAGTTATGAGTTGATTTGCGGATATTCCTCAAAAGGTCTCCTGCCCATGATCCGGTCTGGTTTATCAAGCGGGGTGAACCCGAACTGTGCATAGAGGCCCTGTGCATCCCGGGTGGCCAGCAACCACCTGCGCAGGCCCTGCAGGTCCGGGTGGTTCATAATGGTTCCCATCAGCCATTTGCTCAAGCCTTTGCCCCGGTAATCCGCAATAACAAAAACATCTGCCAGGTATGCAAAGCTGGCATGATCGGTGATCACCCTGGCAAAGCCCACCTGCCTGCTGCCATGATAAATTCCAAAACAAAAAGAACCTTCAATACTTTTTTCAACCACCGGCATCGGGATATTTTTTGCCCAGTAACTTTCATGGCATAAGTAATGATGAATCAATTCCACATCCAGTTTTGCTTTATCGGTGCTGATGATAAAATCATCTTTTATTGTTTCCTGAATCTTCATGTGACATGCATTATAAAATTAAAAACAACAAGTAATAAAAATAATAAAGCCCGGCTTTTGACTGCCAGGCTTTGCTATATAGATGGGTTAGTAAGTACCGGGAACCAAATTCCCTACACAATATTAAAAAGAAATTTTCCTAACCAAAAAATATTTCCGGAATTTTTTATTAACATTTTTTTTTGCCCTGTGGATAAGGAACATTTTTTTTCAGGCAGAACGGCAGCATCTTTTTTAACCGGTGCAGGTCATTCGTTGATCTCTTCTTCTATTCAATGACCGGATCTGTGAATGAAACCATTGATTTCACTGGTGTTTCAGAAGACCGTATTTTTATTTTATGCATTGCTACTCACTGCAAATTGAAAATTTCTCTTTCGTAATGTTGATCCGGTAACCCGTTTTACCTTCCGTTTTCCCGGCCGGAAATACAGAAAAAATATTTTTACAAAAGCTGACCGAAAAGCTGTTTTTACAGCTTTTCCCGAAAAAACAACTAAAAGCAAAGCAGTGTACCTTTGGGAAAATTTTAGTGTATGCAATTCCCTTCTCCTGTTTCATTGCAATGGATCGCAACATTCATCCAGGCAAAATTAGTTGGCAACACCAATGCCCAGGCAACCGGCATCAATGAAATTCACAAAGTTGAAGAAGGCGACCTGGTCTTTGTGGATCATCCGAAATATTATGCTACGTGCCTGAACAGTGCAGCCAGTTTCATCATCATAAACAAAGAAACAGATGTACCGGAAGGAAAAGCCCTATTGATCGTAGAAAATCCTTTTGAAGCCTATTGCAAAATCGTAAACCACTTCCGGCCTTTTGAACCGGCCGGTAAAATGATCAGTGATTCGGCGGTGGTCGGGGAAGGGACATTCATCTATCCCGGTGCATTCATCGGCAATCATGTACGCATCGGAAAGAACTGCATCATTCATCCCAACGTGAGCATCATGGACCATTGCATCATTGGCAACAATGTCATCGTCCAGGCAGGAACGGTGATCGGCAGTGATGCCTTTTATTATAACACGAAAAAAGACCGGGAACTCTGGTACAAAAAAATGCCCAGTTGCGGCCGGGTAATAATAGAAGATGATGCGGAAATTGGCGCCGGCTGCACCATTGACCGCGGCGTTAGCCACGACAGCATCATTGGCAGGGGAACCAAGATGGATAATATGATCCATATCGGGCACGATACCGTAACCGGTAAGAATTGCCTGATCGCTGCGCAGGTTGGTATCGCCGGTGTGGTAACACTGGAAGACGGTGTAACGCTTTGGGGACAGGTTGGTGTAAGCAAAACACTGACCATTGGTGCCAATGCCGTTATTTATGCCCAGAGCGGTGTTGGAAAAGATACCGAAGGCGGAAAGGTTTATTTTGGCAGCCCCATTGAAGATGCCAGGGAAAAGATGAAGGAACTGGTTTGGGTAAAACGGATACCGGAGCTATGGGAAAAAGTAATGGGCAAATAAAATTACATCCCGGTCCTTATTTTACTGTCCTTGTTTCGATCGCCATTAAATTCACTCCATTGGCCTGCTGCAGCCGTGTATAGGAAAATGCTGTGGCGCTGATCACGATATTCTCCAGGTTTACAATAAGCGGCGTGGGATATTGCATGATCATCCGGATCTTTGTTCTTTCCGCATTGCTGTAATTCCAGGTGAATTTATAATCCTGCCCGTTGAACGTCCAGGTACCTGTATTATCTGTGTTGAACCTGTAAAGATCATTATCCAGATTGATCGTGTTCTCCTGTCCGCCCCTTTTGTAATACGAAACATTATTGCCCTCCATTATCCGGCTTTCTTCCGTTTTCCAGGCCAGGCCGGTAAGAGGGTCTGCTGACCGGGTCTCCAGTTGTGGTACAACAGAAGGGGACGTTACCACTTCTTCTTTTGTCACAGCCGGTCCCGGTGTGTCTGAAAAATTATAGGGCAGCATATCGGCCACTTTCTCCCATGCCCAGTAACCGGTGATGGTTATGTTACTCTGTTCATAGTAATAGCCATTCTGTTCGATCTCCAGGGACTCATTCGGAAGGAATGACACTACCGAAAGCTGGAATTTGGCCGACGCTTCCGTGTTTGCCTCCAGGAATAATTTTGAAGGCTCTTCCCCCTTATAAAGAACCGCCACCTCTTTCTGGTTGGGTACGATCGCAACTGTTTTGGCCGTATCATCCATCTTATAATTAACCGCGCTGTAAAAATTCTTCAGCGGGATGGCTCTTTCCTTTTCATTCTCCTTCACCAGAAACTGTATCTCAAAACCCTCTTCCTTCAGTTTTTTCCGGTACATACTGCGCATAAAGTGGAGGATGGAGCCATTGTATGCAGTGGCCCGGTTTGATTTCCAGGTGTTCCTTTGCTCTTCGTTTGCGGGTTCCAGTTCCTTAAACAACGGGTACCCGGTATAAAGGCTCACCTGTGTATTATACTCATGCGTAAAGGAATCAAGTGTATATTTAACGGAATACCCCAATGCATCATTCACTATTTCAACCGGTGCATCGGCCAGTATCTTCAGCCGGTTCTTTCTTTTATAATAAAAGAAGTGCAGCACTTCTCTGTTCCTGATACTGCACAGCCGGCTGTTGGTGGTTTTTCCAATAAAATTTTCCAGGAAAAAATCACCGTATTTCTCCCACCCGTCCTTTACTTCAAAACTTGCCTTGACAACCACATCTTCCAGTTCTTTTTCCTTTTGCCCCAGTTCGATCAAAATGGAGTTATTGCCATCATCCCCGGACGTGATGCGTTTTGTTTCCGTCTGGTAACCGGTAAATGTTATAACGAGGTTATACCCGCCGTTGGGCAGGTACAATGAAAAACTTCCATCTGCATCTGTGGCGGTCCCCAACGTGGTGTTTTCGGCAAATACCGATGCCGCCTGCAGTGGTTGCTTTGTAACTGCATCCAGTATCTTCCCTTTGGCAATAAAATAGGATTGGGAAAAAGATAAGGCCGGAACAAAAAATGCCAGCAGGCTAAAGGTGATTTTTTTCATCAGGTATTCTTTTGGATCAAACGTATTGTGAACCGCTAATTTACATCAACGGCTGTTAAGTTTTTGTTGAAATGCGGCGCAGGTGTCAATAATACTGTCTTCAATGCTGCGATAGGTATACCCGGGGAGGAACTTTTTCAGCTTGCTGTTATCAAAGCTGGCCTTTGTCAACGCGGTGGCAGCAGTTTCCTTTGTCACCAATGGGTCATTTCCCGTTATCATGCTTTTTATAGCTTCCCAGCGCCATACGATCTTTGCCAGGAGGGGAGTAACTTTTTTATACGGGGGCTTTTTGCCAAATGCTTTTGCCATCAGGTCAAAAACTTCCCGGTAGCTCCTGTTCTCTGCACTGATGATGAACCGTTCAGCAGAAATATCGCTTTGCATGAGTTGTATCATAGCAGCAACCACATCCCGCACATCCACAAAACCGGTTGTACCATCCGGGTACCGGGAAATCCGTTGTAAATATTTTTAAAGATGGCCGAAGATCCGCTGTGCCAGTCGCCGGGTCCGAATATGATCGTTGGGTTCACCATCACCGCATTCAACCCTTCGCCGATACCACGCCAGACCTCCATTTCGGCCAGGAATTTACTTTGGCCGTAGGCGCTGTTGCTGGTCTCTTCCGACCAGTTCATGGTTTCATTTATCACCTGTTTTTCCCGGATGCGGCCCAGTGCGGCAACAGAGCTTACATAGACCATTTTCCGCACCCCCGCATCCAACGCAGCGTTCACCACGTTGGCGGTTCCTTCAATATTTATCTTGTACATCTCGTTCCGGCGCTTTGGATTGAACGTAACAATGGCAGCACAATGATAAACCTCTTCCACTCCCTGCATGGCTTCTTCCAGGCCGGTCACATCCAATATATTGCATTGCACCTGTACCAGGTTGGTGGAACCAAAATCCGGTAACGGTGTTTTGTTGTAAAGAGCAATGACTTTTTTTCCCTTATCCAGCAGTTGCCTGATAAGTTCTGCCCCAACTAAACCTGCACCGCCGGTTACAAGCACCATATATTATTTTGAGATTTTTACGTGATGACTGGTTACGAAGATAAACCAACTTGCCTTCCGGCAGGCAGGCCGTTCTTTTAATAGGAATAATAACCCTTCCCCGTTTTTTTGCCCAGTTCTCCATCAGCAACTTTTTGTTGCTGTAAAGGTGATGGCCTAAAACGTTCAGCAAATCCACTGGCTTCGTACAGTGACTGAGAAACAGCCAGGTTGATGTCATTTCCGATCAGGTCCATCAAACGGAAGGGTCCCATTTTAAAACCCGTTGCCTCCATGATGTCGTCTACATTTTCAATGCCTGCAACACCTGTTTCAACCAGTTTCATCGCTTCCAGGTAATAATGACGGGCAACCCGGTTCACGATAAAACCCGGGGCATCTTTACACATCACCGGCGTTTTATTCATCTGCAGGCAAAGGTCATAAATGGCTTTGGCAACGGCATCTGATGTCTGTTCTCCTTTTACCACTTCCACCAGTTTCATGATGTGGGCAGGATTGAAAAAGTGCATGCCAACCACCCGTTGCGGGTGCATGACCTTAGCCTGTATCTGGGAAACAGACAGAGAAGAAGTGTTGCTGGCAAAGATCACTTCCGCATGATTTACTTCTGCCAGTTGATTGAAGATGGCCACTTTGGCCTCCGGCTTTTCAACAATAGCCTCTATGATCACATCGGCCAGGCAATCGTTGGTATCGGTGATGAACTGAATGCGGTTGATAACATTTTCTTTTTCCCCGGCTGATATTTTTTGTTTGTCAACCAGGAACTGCAGGTTCTTTTGAACGGAGGCCCTTGCTTTTTCCAGTACTTCGTTATTGATATCGAACAACAACGTATAAAAGCCACTATGTGCCGAAGCCAGAGCAATGCCGCTTCCCATGGTGCCGGCACCGATGACGCAGATGCTGTTTATTGATTGAGCCATTTATATTTTTATTGCTGAATAGAGAAATACGGTACAAGTGAGTTCCGATAGTTATCGGAACAACGATGATGACCAATGAACAAATGTTTGTCCCATCAACAGGTTACTTCGGTCGTTCCTCCCTCGTAATGACGTTATACCGCTCCTGTAAACTGATCTAAAAACCGTACATCATTCTCACTGAACAGGCGCAGGTCCCTGATCTGGTATTTGAGCATGGTTATCCGTTCGATGCCCATGCCAAAGGCAAAGCCGGTGTATTTGTTGCTGTCGATGCCGCAGTTCTCCAGCACATTCGGGTGCACCATGCCGCAACCCAATATCTCCACCCAGCCTGTTCGCTTACAAACGCTGCATCCCTCGCCACCGCAAATGAGGCAACTGATGTCCATTTCTGCACTGGGTTCCGTGAACGGGAAGTAACTGGGCCGGAAACGGATCTTCACCGTTTCGCCGAACATCTCCTGCACAAAAAAGTAAAGGGTTTGTTTGAGGTCGGCAAAGGAAACGTTCTCGGCAATATATAATCCTTCTACCTGGTGAAAGAAGCAATGTGCCCGGGCACTGATGGTCTCGTTGCGATAAACACGTCCCGGGCAAATGATGCGGATGGGCAATTTTCCTTTTTCCATTTCACGTACCTGCACACTGGAAGTATGCGTACGTAATAACCAATCGGGGTTTTGTGAGATATAAAACGTGTCCTGCATATCACGGGCAGGGTGGTTTTCGGGTAAATTAAGGGCGGTGAAATTATGAAAATCATCTTCGATCTCCGGCCCCTCGGCCACCGCAAATCCAAGCCGCTGAAAAACCGATATCATCCGGTTCTTAACCAGGCTGATGGGATGACGGCTGCCCAAAGGCATCGGGTCACCGGGAAGGGTGAGGTCAATTTCGTTGGCCGTTGATTGTTGGCCGTTGGCCGATCGCGATTTTAGTTCGGTATATTTTTCTTCAGTAAAGAGTTTGAATTCGTTCAATAACTGGCCGGCTTCTTTTTTATTTTCAGCCGCCACATTCTTCATTTCACCCATCATGGCTTTTACGAGGCCCTTTGTACCCAGGTATTTAATGCGAAAGGTCTCGGCATCGCCGTCGTGATAAGCCGCAATTTCTTTTTTCAGCTCTTCGATCTGTGATAACAACTGTTCCATGCCGCAAAGATAAGAAAGTTGTGGCCGGTAGCGTACATACCAAATGGGAAGAAATAACGTTTTTTTAGGTGATAAACCTTTAATTTTATCTCCAAAATTTAATAATATGGAACTGTTTAAATCAGGTAATCCCGCCTTATCTGAAAAAAGATTCAAGGATACCGTACTTGCGGATGTGGTAACCCACGAAAATGCAATGACCGTAAAAGGCACCCTGCAGAAATTCGGATTTTTGTTTTTGATGGTGCTGGGCACCTCCTTTTATTCCTGGAAAGAATTTGCGGAGGGGGGAAATGTTCAACCCCTTATTTATATTGGCGCTTTTGGCGGATTGGTGGTGGCCATTGTATTGATGTTTAAAAAAGAATGGTCGCCATACCTGGCCCCGGCTTATGCCTTGCTGGAAGGACTGTTCCTTGGCGCAATTTCCGCGTATTATCAATATGCTTTTGCCGAACAGGCTCCCGGCATTGTCATCAATGCCATCGGCCTTACTTTCGGAACCGCCATTGCCATGTACCTGCTTTACAGTTTCAGGATAATAAAAGCCACTGCTAAATTCAAAGCGATCATCATAACAGCCACCGCCGGCATCGCCATTTTCTACCTGATCGCCATCGTGCTTGGCCTGTTTGGTATCCAGATCCCTTTTTTGCATGAAGGCAGTGCCATGGGAATAGGTTTTTCTGTTTTCGTTGTTGCTCTCGCTGCACTGAACCTCATCCTGGATTTTGATATGATCGAACGGGGTGTTGAACTGGGCGCTCCCAAATACATGGAATGGTACGGCGCTTTCGGATTACTGGTGACCATTGTCTGGTTATACCTGGAGATACTGCGCCTGTTATCCAAGATCAGTAAAAAATAATCTGCTTCAAGTAATAAAAAAGGTCGTCCCGCCTGCGGCGGGACGACCTTTTTTATTTTAGCTCATTCAACAGCTCTTTTACTTTACCCGAAATAAGGTCCCTTACCTCATTGAACTGTTCCGGTTCCATGTGCTTCGGATCGGGTATCTGCCAGTCGATGAATTTCTTTGCCGGCATCCAGGGACAGGCATCGCCACAACCCATGGTAACCACGGCATCAAAAGGAGCAAACTGCTTTACCTCATCAAGGCTTTTGCTGTCATGCGTACCCAGGTCATACCCTAATTCCTTCATGGCTGCAATGGCTTTGGGATTTACCAGCCCGCTGGGTTTGCTGCCGGCGCTGTAGGCTTCCACATCATTCCCGCCCAGTATTTTGGCAAATGCCTGGCTCATCTGGCTACGGTTGCTGTTTTCGATGCAGACAAAAAGGATCTTCTTTTTCATTCGTTATATACGTTTTTTCATTACCACTGCGGTTGACGGGCAGAGCGCAGTGAATTGCGCTGTCTGCATTATGCTTCCGGGTGTTGCTGCCCGGTCAATTGCACAATATCCCTGGCGGTCAAAAAAGTCTTTTGCTGTGGTGGTGATCAGATAGAGGCAGTTAATGCCGCTTTCCTTTGCATACTTTTCCATACCGTTGTTGATGATCCTGCCCAGGCCCATTCCCTGCGCCTCCTTTATCACGCTTACGCTGCGGAGCAGGGCACAGTCATCAAATATTTCCAGGCCCGCCGTACCGATCATTTTTTCTCCATCCAGCAATACATACAGCAGGGTATCTTCTGTGATATCAGAAACGGGTAACTGCTGCTGCGTTAATAAACCAATTGCTTGCTGCCTCTCTTTTTCGCTTACTACGATCTTTAATGAAACTGTTGGTGCTTCTTTCATGGCTTTACTTTTTGTCCGCAATCCTTTCCCCGACTTTGATCGGGACGGGCTTTTATCGGAGCGGTTAGGAGATAATTTTGTTTTTCAGCAGCATCCGCTCCCGGGTTCACAGCATTTCCGGTCATCCTTCGCAGGCTTTTCAGCATATACCGTAATGCTGGTGATCCGGGTATTGCCTTTTTTATAGGTTGCGATCTCCTCTGCACTGAGGTAATTGGCAAGAATATCGTCCGGGATATTTATGGTCTTGTCTTTTTGCAGGGTGATGTTATTAAACCCGGCCTCTTTGATCATTTCCAGGTACACCTGTTTTTGAACTGCGCCCGAAACACAACCTGCATAGAGCTCTGCCACTTCTTTCCATTTGGCGGGCAACTCCCCTTCCAGTACAATATCCGAAATGGAAAAATGACCGCCTGGTTTCAATACCCGGTAAATTTCGCTGATGACCTTGTATTTGTTGGGCACCAGGTTCAATACACAGTTGCTTACGATCACATCGGCATAACCCGAGGTAACCGGCATATCGTCAATATCGCCCAGCCTGAACTCCACGTTGTTAAAGTTCAGTTTTTCGGCATTGGCCCTTGCCTTTTTGATCATGGCTTCGGTAAAATCAACCCCCAGTACCTTTCCATTCTCCCCCACGATCCTGCGGGCAATAAACGCATCGTTGCCGGCGCCACTGCCCAGGTCGATCACCGTATCACCGGCTTTGATCTTTGCAAATTCGGTTGGCAGGCCGCATCCAAGGCCCAGGTCGGCATCGGGGTTATAGCCTTCCAGTTTTGTGTAATCATCTGCCATTATGTTATAGACCTCATCACCGCAACAGGCGGATGTGGCGCCGCAGCAGGAAGCGGCATTCTGATCCTTGTCCTGCTCCGCAATGGCGGCATACTTTTCTTTTACCAGTTCTTTGATCTGAGATTCGTTGTTCATGACATTATTATTTAGTGTTGAAATTTATTTTAGCAGCAGGCTTTTTCGTTCTGTACTTTCAGTTTATTGAACAGGAAGCTGAATTCGCCCATGAACTTGTCAAAGGCCTTCCAGTTGATGCAGTAACAGCTTCTCGGGCCGTCAATATTTCCGTCAATGAGCCCGGCATTCTTCAGTTCTTTTAAATGCTGGGATACGGTGGATTGCGAAAGGGGCAACCCGTCCACTAGTTCACCGCAGATACATTCATTCCGCTGTGCCAGTAATTTAAGAATGGCAATGCGGGCCGGGTGAGCCAGCGCTTTGGCAAAAGCGGCCAGGTCCTGTTCCTTTTGGGAGAATTCTTCTTTTTTGTGAATGGCCATGTTTTTATTTTATATCGCAAATATACGATAAAAGAATTCAGACCGCCAAATTTTTTCCATAAAAAAAGTCAGGCGGCTGACCTGACTTTTACTAAATCCCTGGAAATGAAGTCCCGGGGAATGAAATTTTTTTAGAAAATTTATTCTCTTCCGTCCAACAAATTACCCAGCCCCCCTAAAATACTTCCTTCTTCCTTCCGCTTATACGTACCGTATTGCATGATGCGGCCCGCCAGGCGGCTGATGGGCAGTGACTGCAGCCAGACCTTTCCCGGTCCCTGCAATTTGGCAAAGAATAATCCTTCCCCGCCAAACATCCAGTTCTTGATCCCCCGCACAAATTCAATGTCAAAATCCACCCCTGCGGTATAGGCAACCACACAACCCGTATCTACTTTCAATATTTCGCCGGCCTGCAATTCCTTTTCTACTACGTACCCGCCTGCATGTGCAAATGCCATTCCATCGCCCTCGATCTTTTCCATGATGAATCCTTCCCCGCCAAAAATTCCGGTGCCAAGCCTTCGTTGAAACTCAATACCGATACTCACCCCTTTTGCTGCACAGAGAAAAGCATCTTTCTGTGCGATGATCTTACCCCCCAACCGGCTCAGGTCAAACGAGATGATCTTTCCTGTGTAAGGCGCTGCAAAGCTTACCCGCTTTTTTCCCTGTCCCACATTGGTGAAGGCGGTCATAAATAAACTTTCCCCTACCAGTAATCTTTTGCCGGCACTGAATAATTTACCGAGTATGCCGTTATCCTGCTGCTGGCTTCCGTCTCCAAAGATGGTGTTCATCTGGATACCGTTGTCCATCATCATAAAAGCGCCGCTTTCGGCAATGGCTGTTTCATTGGGGTCCAGTTCAATTTCCACAAACTGGAGTTCTTCCCCGTAGATCCTGTAGTCGATTTCGTGATTTGATATCATGGCTTGATTTTTTTTGTGAAGTTAAGGCCTGTTCATAAAATGGAACCATTAAATCAGGATGAATGGAAATAAAATGCTGTCCCGCCAAAGGTGGGACAGCATTTTAAAAACCAGCTCACCGGTTTTCAGGACCTCATTTCTTTCAATGTTCCGTTCCATACCTTTTTGCCCTGTATCTTTCTTACTAAATACATGATACCTGCAAATATGAAGAAGAACGGACCGGAAAAACCCAGCAGGGCAATATACTTTGTGCCGTAGAATTTTTCCATCGGCCTTCTTAACCGTTCAGCGATCAGGTACATGCTTGGCACCATGATCAATGTGAGGAAGAAGGCGAATATCAACCCGAATATGATCGTCCAGCTCAACGGCCCCCAGAACACCACACTGTCTCCCCCGAAGAAAATATGCGGATTCAGGTGCTGGAAGAAAGAGATGAAATTGATATTGAACCCAACGGCCAGCGGCAATAATCCCAGCATGGTAGCCAGGGCTGTCAGCAACACCGGGATGATACGGATCTTTCCCGCCTGTATCGCAGCCTCTCTCGTTTTTACTCCCCTTCCACGCAATTCATCCGTAAATTCAATTAACAGGATACCGTTCTTTATCACAATGCCTGCCAGGCCGATCACCCCTACCAGCAACATGATGGTGGCTATGGTCATGCCCGTAAAAGCATAACCCAGCAAAACACCGATCACGGAGAAGAATATTTCTGTCAACACAATGAATGGTTTGCTCATAGAGTTGAACTGCAGGACCAGTATCAGGAATATCAGTCCCAGCGCCAGGAAGAATGCCGTAACCAGGAACGTATTCGTTTCCGCTTCCTGTTCTCCCTGCCCGGTTTGTTTTATAATGACATTATCGGGTATTTTGTTCTTTGACCTGAAGTCGGCAATTTTATCTGCCAGTTTTTTATTGATCTCGCCGGTCATGGTTGGATCCAGCACATTCGACTGAAGCTGGATGGTACGCTTTACATTTTTACGGGCGATGGCGCCGGATGTATTGGTATAGTCGATCGTAGCCACTGCACTCACCGGAACTGATTTTATCATCATGGTATTCATATCCATGAATGTGATACGCATGTTCATCACATCGGTGATATTCTTTCTTTGCAGGTCTGCATAACGTAACTGAATCTTATACTCGTCCTCTCCCTCTTTCAGTTTGCTTACTTCTTTTCCAAATACCGCAGTACGTATTTCCGAACCTATCTGACCGGTGCTCAATCCTTCCATCATGGCCCGTTCCCTGTCAACGTTTATCGTTATTTCCGGGCTGTTCAGGTCAACATCCATTTTCAGGTTTTCAATACCATAGATCTGGTTGGTGTCGAGATAATTAGACAGGTTACTGGCCACTTTTGAAATTTCTTCAAAACTGTCTCCCACAATTTCTATGTTAACCGGGGGGTCGGTTGGCGGGCCACCGTCTTCCTTTGCCACTTCAATACTGGCGCCGGGAATTCCTCCCATTTGTTTCCGTATCTCGTCAAGATAAGGTTTGGTGTGTTTGCCATGCCGCTTTTCAAACTCCACAAACGAAACCTGTATCCTTCCCAGGTTAGGCTGTACACTGCGGTTATTACTGCGTGGGTTATTTGCACTGTTGGCCACGTTGGCGATGATACTTTCCACGATGCTGCCCTCGGTTCCGGGTTTTTCTGCTTCCAGCACTTTGTAAACCCTTTTCTCAAGAACTTGTGTAACGCTGTCCGTTACTTTTACATCGGTACCCACCGGCATTTTTAAATACACATATATAAAATTGGGATCGCCGTCCGGGAAGAATGTCCTGTCATTACCCCGCAACACCAATAAACCAAATGCCACCGGGAACAGAATGAATAAACTCACCAGCATCCAGATCGGCCTGCGGCCATGCAATACCCAGCGTAATAATGTTTCGTAACGCCGCATTAAACCAGGCAATACCCTGTTCTGGAAATAATGAATGATATCCCTGAATACAAAGCGATTGAGTATATTAAGCAATGCCATGAACAAAAGGAAGTTTGCAAAACCATGCCATCCTGCAAAATGAAGCAGTACGCCAAATATCACAGAAAGCCAGAAATACGGCTTTTTGAACAATGCCTTTTTAGGTTCATCAAATTCCCTGCCCTCGGGTTTCATAAAGCTTACGGCAAACACCGGGTTAAAAATGAACGCCACGATCAGTGATGCTGCCAGCGTAAGTATCAGCATCGTGGGCAGGTAGATCATGAACTTACCGATGATCCCCTTCCAGAACAGCAGCGGAAAGAATGGCGCCAGCGTGGTTGCCGTACCTGCCAGTACCGGGATGAAGATCTCACCGGCCGCTTCCTTGGCGCTCCGGATGATCGGCATCTTACCATTACTATAAATACGGTGGGTGTTTTCAATCACTACGATCGCATCATCCACAATAATTCCCAACCCGAACAGCAATGCAAACAACACAATGAAATTGAGTGTTACAGAAGTACCAACCACGAAGTCGGCCACCGGAAGGAATAGGAAAGCGACGAACACACTCAGCGGCACACTCAACGCCACAAAGAAGGCATTGGTAACACCCATGAAGAACATCAATACCACCAACACCAGTATGAACCCGATTATGATGGTATTGATCAGTTCATTGAAGGAAGTAGCCGTAGCCTTGCTCTGGTCGCCAGTGATGACCACTTTCAGGTCCCTGGGTAATTCCCCCTCGTCTTTCATCCCGGTAACAATGTCTTTCACTTTTCCGGCAGCACTTATCAGATTTTCGCCGGCACGTTTTACTATGTTTATGGTGATCACATTTTTCCCATCCAGCCGGGCATAACTTTCTTTTTCCTTAATGGTATCTTTCAGTTCGGCAATATCTTTCAGATAAACAGATGCTCCCCGGGCACTGCTTCGTACCACAATATCCTGCAGGTTCAAAGCGCTGGTGAATTGTCCTTTGATCTTGATGGTACGCTTCATGTCACCCACTTCCAGCAGACCGCCCGTAATATCCCGGTTCTCGCGGCTGATGGCATTCTCAATATCCATGAACGATATCCTGGCAGCCTGCATTTTGTATGGGTCCACGTTTACCTGTATCTCTCTTTCGGGGGCACCCACAATTTCAGCACGGGTGATCTCCGGCAGTTCTTCAAAGTGATCCTGCATCTTATCGGCATATTTCTTCAGTTTGATGCCATCGTAATCACCGCTGATATTTACGAACATAATGGGCATTTCGCTGAAAGCGAATTCCTGTGCATTCGGTTGAGAAGTGAGGTCCGTGGGCAGGTCTGACTTTGCCTTGTCAATGGCATCCTTCACTTTTACCTTAGCCACTTCTGTCTTCACATCGGTATCAAATTCAATTACGATCAGGCTGAAGTCCGTTTGCGAAGTGCTGGTTATCTTTTTTACCTTGGCACCGCTGATCCCCTTCAGTTGTTTCTCAATGGGCCTGGTCACCAGGTTCTCAATATCCCTGGGAGAGTTGCCTACATAGACCGTAGTTACACTGATGGTGGGTACCACGATGTCGGGAAACTGCTCTTTAGGAAGTGTATTAAACGTTATCAACCCATAAGCCGAGATCAGGATCGCAATGATGTAAACTGCCGTACGGTTATTGATCGCCCAGCTTGTTGGACCGAATTCTTTAAATTTTCTTTTTGCTCCTTCTATAAAACTCATAAAATTATTTTAGTAATCCTCCGTTAGTTATCTTTTCGTCTCTTACAACATTGTACTCAATTATTTTATCGTGGTGCTGATCAGCTGACCGTCATAAATATTCTGGTATCCCTCAGTGATCAGTTCATCGCCTGCTTTCAGTCCTGACCTGATCTCCACATTCGTACCATATACTTCACCGATCACTACGGGTTGTTTTTTTGCCACGGTTTTACCATTGCTGAGCCTGGTGAGCAGGTAAACGTATTTACTGTTCTCATCACTCTGTACCGTATTCACCGGGATCACCACCGCATTGGGTGCTGCGTAATCGAGTATCTTAATGATAGCCGATTGATTGGGTTTTAAAGCAGGATCAACGGGTATCTTTGCTTCTGCAATAAAGCCCCTTAATGTTGGATCAATGGACTGGCTGATGAGCGAGATGCTGGAGGTAACTTTTTTATTGGCATCCGGTATGCTGATCTCAACCACCGAACCTTTATGTAACCGGGTAAGATAATTCTCCGGGATATTGGTCACCACTTTCAGGTTGCTGGTGTTCACGATCTTTATCTGTGGACCAGCCGCTGTCATTCCCTGGAAAGTTTCACCCACTTTTACATTCACAATATCCGCCACCCCGTTCACATCGCTGTATACATTGGTGGTCTTCATTTGCTCCACGGCCACCTGCACCTGTTCACCTGCTGATTTCAACTGGTTCTCCAGTGCTTCCACATTATTCTTTGCAGAGATCAGCTGCACTTCGGTGCCAATACCCTGGTCCCAAAGATTTTTCTGGCGTTGGTAAATGTTCCTGGCAAAACTCAGTTGTGTTTTAATGCCTTCTGCTTGCTGTTTGGCGGCCGTTACCTGTTGCTGAACGATGGCATCATCCAATTTCAATAACAACTGGCCTTTCTTTACATACTGGCCCTGCACCACGTATACGGCTTTCACCTGGCCAGGCATTCCCCGGGGAGATATGTAAGAGATATTCTCCGCATCCACATGGCCCTGCAGGTCGATGTAATGCTTGAAGTCCTGGGTAGTGACTGCTGCTGTACCTACTAATTTGATCTTAGCTGTATTGGCCGAATTGCTGTCAAGCTTCTCCAGTTCAGCCTGCAGTTTTTTTATCTCCTCTTCATTCTTTGCACTTTGTACTTTCAATTTCTCAATGGCAGCCTTTTTGTCATTGATGATGGCGGCGTTGTCCTTTTTACTGTTGTTGCAGGATGCCATGAGCAGTATCGCTGACAGGGCAATGGTTATTTGTGTTGCTTTTTTCATCTGTATATAGTTGGTCATTTAGTATTAAAGTTTTCCGGTTGCCTTTAAGAAATCAACCTTTGCAATGATGGCATCCTGCAGGGCTGTGATGTAGTTGGTCTGTGCGGTTTTCAGGTCAAGCTGTGCCGTATTGATCTCGGTGGCAGAGCCGGTGCCTATTTCATATTTCTTTTTGTCTGGTTGTATACCTTTTCTGCCAGCGCCATGTTCTTCTTTTGAAAGTCCATGGTGGCGATGGCAGCAATAAAATTATTCGTTGAACTCTCCACTTCCCGGTCGATACTGATCTTCAATGCTTCTGTTTGATTTTGCGTTTTCTGCAATTGCAATCTTGCCTGTTGCTTCCTTGCCTGCAATGCAAATCCATTGAAGATGGGAACCTTCATCTGCAACCCGATATACGAGCTGGTAAACCAGTCGCCTTTGCCGAAAATATCAAACTCGTTTCGCTGCGCCTGCTTGCTGTAACCGCCAACCAGCAGGAAAGTTGGGACCTGGCTGAGCTTATACCTTCTTACATTCAATCCATTGAGTTTATTGGTTACCTCAGCTATCTGGTAGTCTTTCCGGTCGCTGTATTTGAACTGGCTGGCCTCCAGCACGCCTTCCTTCACCTGGTTGTCATCCAGGGTATCGGTGAGCACAAGGCTGTCTTTTATCGGCATGCCCATCAACAGTTTTAATCCCGAGTAACCGTTCCGGAGCATGTTATCTGCTTTCAGCTTTTCTGTCTGCAGGTTGGCGATCTGTACAGATAATTTATCAATATCTATTCTTTCGGTGAAGCCGTTATCAAACATGATCTGAACATCGTGCTTTAGTTTCTCCAGCCGGCTGATATTGGCATCCAGCAACCCGATCTGAACCTTTCCGGCAACCAGCTGGTAATACACTTTATATACATTGGCCCGTATACCCTCTTCGGTCAGTTCAGCGATCCGTTCCTGCAAACTGATGGTTCCGTTACGTGCCTTCAATGCAATAAACACCTGGCCGTCAAAAACGATCTGGCTTAAGGTAACCCCGGCATTTGCATTCCAGGGATTCCCGAAAGGGAAAAGCAGGTTGCTAAAGCCGCCGGAAGGAACTGTTATGGGATTACCGCCGGCATCCCGTACATCTTCGTTCTTCAGTACATCGTATACCTGGTAACTTATAAAATCCGGTATGGTCTGTACCGGGATATCAATATTCCGGGTAATGGATGCACTACCGTTTATCTGCGGCAGGGCAATGGATGTAACGTCCCGGTTCACCTGTTTTTGGATCAGTATGTCCAGTAAGGCATTTTTTACCTGCACGGAATTCTGTTTGGCATAATCCACCGCCTGCTGCGCCGTAAAGGAATTTATCTTTTGTGCATTCATATCCTTGTTCTGCATCAGCAGGGCCAGCATGAACAGGCTGTACTTCGTTATTTTTTTCATCGCCGCTATTTTATTACTTGTCATTTTTTATCTCTGTTTTGGCTTTTTGTTCCATGTACTTCAATATCAGTTCATATCCTTTCAGGGTCACCAACCCAAACAGGAAATGAACGATGATCTCATCCTGTATCTTGGCCAGGCTGTGTTTGAGGCCCTGCTGAAACTCCGGGTTGAAGGGGATGAACATCGTTTCCACCCGGTACTTGCACAGAATGTCGATGGCTATTTCGGGGCGGTACAATTCTTCCCTTAACCCCCGTTCTGCATTCTGCCTGCAAACATTGTAGAGGAACTCGTTCTTGTGCTTCATGAATTTCCGGAATGCAGCAGGATGGTATTTCTGCATATCAAACAGGATGGAGGGGTTCATCGTTTTGAACATTTCGGCCATCATGTCCATCACCAGGAATATTTCATGGATGGCATTTTCGGCCTTGTCCCTGTCGGCATTGCATTCACACTGGTTGGTAATGATCACATCATCCACCACCGCTTCTACCAGTTCGTCCTTGTCTTTAAAGTACTGGTAAATGGTCTTTTTACTCATCCCGAGATTGGCGGCAATATCATCCATGCTCACGCTGCGGATACTGTACTGCATCACCAGGTCGTGGGCTGCTTTCTGAATGCGTTGTTTTGTATCTGGTATTATCATAATCGGGGCACAAAACTATGGAAACTTTTAATGTAACCAAAGTTTCCATCATCTTTTTTTGCCATTCATAATAAAAAATTAACCGTGGTGAATGTAAAAGCCTGTTTTTCACTGCTTAGAAAAAGGGAACCCAATCAGTTATCTTTGATACATAAAATGAACCATCATGACCAGGAATTTTCACTATAAGAAGGTGTTGCAATACTTTCTGCAGGGGCTTTTGATACTGGGCCCGGTTACCATCACCGCCTACTTTATATACTGGGCGGTCACCACCATCGACAACCTGATACCCATCTTCACTTATACGGATGCCCAGGGCGTGGTGCGTGTGCAGAACTACGGGATCGGTTTCCTGCTGATCATCGTGGCGCTCATTGTGATCGGGTATTTCAGTTCCTTTTTCATTACCACCCGCATCCTCAATTTTTTCGACAAACTGCTGGAAAGGACCCCGGGCATCAAGCATATTTACTCCACCACCCGTGATTTTTTTGAAGCCTTTGCGGGAGACAATAAGAAATTCACCAAGCACGTACTTGCCAATGTAGACGACAATGATGTATGGCGGTTTGGTTTTGTGACCCGGGAGGAAATGGAGGATTTTGGCCTGCATGAATACGTCACCGTCTATATCCCCATGGCCTATTCTGTTGCCGGAAATGTGTACGTGATACCAAAGAACCGGGTGAAGCCGATCTCAAATATCACGGCGGCACAAACCATGAAATTTGCCGTGAGCGGTGGGGTTACCGACATCGATGAAGATGAGGCAAAAAAATAAAACACCATACTTTAACCGGAAAAAAAACAGGGAAAGCCGGAATGATTGATTCAACTTGAGACGACTCAATCGTGTACAATGAAAAAAGCCATCCGGTACTGCTTTCTTCCTTTCGTTCTACTGCTGTTGAATTACCCGGCATACTGCTGGGGATTCTATGCCCATCAGAAAATAAATTATTATGCTGTTTTTCTGTTGCCGCCTGAAATGATGCTTCTGTATAAACCCAACATCGTCTTCCTCAGCGAACATGCCGTTGACCCCGATAAGAGAAGGTATGCAGTGCCGGAAGAAGGGCCAAGGCATTATATTGACATAGACCAGTACGGTGCGTACCCGTATGACGCACTGCCCCGGAAATGGGATGATGCGGTTGCCCGGTTCGGTGAAGACTCATTGAAACGGCACGGCATTGTACCCTGGCATATTCAAACCATGCTGTACCGGTTGACGGAAGCTTTCAAGACAAAGAACTTCCCCCTGGTCATGAAGGCCAGTGCAGAGATCGGTCATTATATTTCCGATGCACATGTGCCCCTGCATGCCTGCAGCAACCACAATGGTCAGTTCACCAACCAAAAGGGGATCCATGGTTTTTGGGAAAGCCGGGTGCCGGAACTGCTTGCAGAAAAAGAATTCGATTTCTTTATCGGCAAAGCGGAGTATATAAAGAACCCCGGTGATTTTATCTGGAAACGGGTCCTGGAAAGCGCCAAAGCAGCAGATTCTGTATTACGCTTTGAACGGGAGCTTTCCCTTCAGTTCCGGGATGATAAAAAATATGCTTTTGAAGAACGAAACGGGAAGCTGATCCGTCAATATTCTTCTGCCTTTACAAAAGCATACCATACTAAACTAAACGGCATGACCGAACGCCGGATGCGGCAATCGGTCTTTACCATCGCTTCGTTCTGGTACACGGCCTGGGTCAATGCAGGCCAGCCGGACCTGAAAGGACTGGGCGGCCGGGAATTCTCCGAAGCCGACCGGAAAGAATTTGAACAACTCAATGTACAATGGGCATCCGGCGCAAAAATGATCGGGAGGGAAGAACAATAAACCCATGAGGTTTTAAAAACCTTATAGGTTTGTTACGTTTTGGGTATTTTTGCCCTTCAAATTTTAAACATGAGTGTTTTAAATTCCAAAATCCTGAGCGACGCCGAAGGAAGGGGGCCGGGGGGCATGGTTCATAACTTTAATGCAGGTCCGTCCATTTTACCCAAAACTGTTTTTGAAGAAGCATCACAGGCTATCCTCAATTTTAATGATACCGGTTTATCCATTTTAGAGATCGGCCACCGTACCCCCATTTTCCAGGATGTGATGGATGAAGCAAGGGCCCTGGTCAGGGAATTAATGAACCTGGATGATGACCATGAAGTGTTGTTCCTCCACGGGGGCGCTTCCACCCAGTTCATGCAGGTACCCATGAACCTGCTGGATGATAAAGAAACAGCCGCATACACCGATACCGGCGTATGGAGCACCAAAGCCATC